>JAEUWI010000014.1 GCA_016791475.1 Candidatus Hydrogenedentota bacterium | reverse complement strand
TCAGCCTTCAGCCTTCAGCCTTCAGCCTTCAGCCTTCAGCCTTCAGCCTTCAGCCTTCAGCCTTCAGCCTTCAGCCTCCAGCCTGAAGCCTCCAGCCTGAAGCCTCCAGCCTCCAGCCTGAAGCCTCCAGCCTACAGCCTACAGCCTAATTATCCCATTGCAACCGGCGAAAAGCATAGATTTAATCGATTTATTGGATTTTAACACCCGCCACATTGTCTTGCTTTTGAACACTAAAACTATTTCTATTGACAGATTGGCGGTACGGGTTTATTCTTGACTTTGCGGATTTGTTTTGTAGTGGCCGCGCGGACTTTCTTGGGATTTTCCGCCACCCATTGCAAGGAGTAGTGAGCAACAGGAAGGGAGGAGGTCGTGTCAGGAATGGGAACCTCTGCACTGAAATCTGGAAAAGTAAAATGGTTCAGCGATCAGAAGGGCTACGGCTTCATCGCGCGCGAAGAAGCCAGTGACGTCTTCGTTCACCATAGCGCCATCGAGATGGAAGGCTTTCGGACGTTGCGCCAGGGCGAGGAAGTGGTTTACGAACTCAAGGAGGGCACGAAGGGGCCGCAGGCCGTGCTGGTTAAGAAGGCCGGCGAAAAAGAATAGCGTATTGGGCAACACTGCGCGTTCCGGCGCCTGGGAACATGTTCCCGGCGCCGGTTTTCTTTTGTGCGCTCCCAGGGGACGTACCGCCGCCGGTGATCCACGGTCCGGGTGAGAAACGGCGGAAAACGAGGTGTCCTCGACCGAGGGGTACCACGCGTGTGCGGCGGCATGTCCCAGGGGATGTAAGGTCGTGACGAGCGGAATTCGAGATCGCTCTCCCTCATCCGGTTGGGACATGCCTTGCCTCGGGCATGAATGCCCAAGATCCTGTGGGTGGGCCAATCGAAGCGCACTCCGGAGCGCCTGCACACGGCAGGGCATCCCGACCCCTTGTCAAATCGTAAGAAATGCCCTACACTGAGTGCGCAGCAGTACCACGAAACCGTGTGAGGGAGTTGTTTCAACGTGCCAGCCCTATGCCAGCCCCGAATTGCGTCACGACCACGGCGTTTTCGCGTGTGTGGTTTCGGCTTCCGCGGCGGCCTGCGGAATAGCCTCGCGACTTCGAGGTTTCCTTTTCTTCTGCGGGAGTGGGTCATCGATATTTCTCGGGGATGGTACAGGCTGGTTGGGATTGCGGAGCGGAGCTCCGGGGACTTCATTCCCAAGCGGAGCTTGGGAACGAGGGATGGACAGATCCGTATCTGGTCGAAGACGCGCCTGGGCGGGGAATACAGCGGCGGCCACCTGCGCATGACCGTGACATCTTCGTCCCTCGTGCTCCGGACGAACGCCACAACCCTCGATACGGAAACCGTGGCCACGGATACGGGCGTGTGGTATGAATACTACGCCAAGGCCGACGGGGCGAATGCGGAAGTGTGGCGACGCAAGAAGGGTCGGAGACGCGCCGTGGCGGGCACCACCGACGCCATGGTCAAGGTGCTGGAGACCACTTCCTCCGCCGTGACCACGGCGGGTCGCAGATGCGCCGTGGCGGGTTACTTCACCTTTGCCTCGGGCACGGGGAACTACCTGGACGATGTGGTGGTGCTCAAACTCGATGGCGACACGGTGGAGACGGAAACCCAGGCTATCCGCCTTCGGCGGACTGCCAATGAAATGACCTCCCACACGTTGGACGGGGCCACCACAAGCTTCGCCTACGACCAGTTTGGGCGGATGACTCAGAAGACGCGCACGGGCGGCTACACCGGCACCTACTACTACAACTACGGCGACAAACTGACCAAGGTGGCGAGCAACTTCCAGGGCGAGGGTACGGTCACGTATGCCTATCCGCCTGCGGCGGACGACCAGAAACGCAGGTCAAGGGCGGTCACCGGCGGAGCCATGACAAAGTACCGCGTAGACCAAGGCTGGGGTGTAGTGAACGAGGAAAACAGCGGCGGCACTTTGCTGTCCACGTACATCCACCATCCCGGACGGCAAATAGGGACGGTGTTGGCAACTTCGGAGGGTAGCACAGCCTCATCTGGGACCTATGCCTACTATTTCCAGGATGCCATCGGCTCCACGCGAAGCCTGTGGGACGAGGACGGCGACCGCCTGGGCAAATACGACTACACCCCCTTCGGCGGGAAATATGGCAATACCGGCGAGGAGATCACCAGGAAGTTCACCGGTCACGACTGGGACAACGAGGCGCGGCTGTATCACACGGCGTATAGGCAGTACAGCCCGGATTCGGGACGCTGGCTGACCAGGGACCCGCTGGGGATGCATGACGGACCTAATGTGTATGCGTATGTGGTGAATAATCCAGTGAGCTTATGGGATGCGGACGGCCGCTTCTTTGGTGGCATTTCGGGCGTTGCTGTAGGGGGTGCCATTGGTGGAGAACTGAGGGGACGAAACAGCTCGTATAGTATGGCAAAGTTTGTCCAGTATATGTATTTTGGTATCCTGCTCGGGTGCGCCTTGGAAGCGATGGTTGGCGGTTATTTGGGACCGCAAGGTCCCTCAATACGACACTGCGTAGTTGCATGTAGAATGAAAAGGTGCGCTGGAATGCTAATTGGAAGTGGGGACTTTTTCTTCACTGTTGGTAACGACACATGGGAACTGTTGCAGTCAATTACTGGTTTACCTTTCGGTCGCGGCTGGACGTTTGGAAACAATGATTCACGGGAAGATACGGAAGCCGCTGTATTCGGTGCAACGATGTGCGGCAGAGATTGTGATTCTTGCGAAGATTGCTGTGGCGCTTTCTATAGACATCGTTAAAATTTGAACGGCAAAAGTTCCACGTAAAATAATTGGATAAGATTCATGCTCAGGCGTAAGCGTTTAGTCTTAGCGATAATTTTGGCACTAATGGGAGGATTACTTGGGAATGAAATCGCAAAGAGTTCTAATTGGTATCACGAATTACACAGCAAGCTTGGCATTAGCACAGCACGAACTAACTTGCTAGTACTATACGAATTGCTAAATATTGGAGATACCGAGGGAGAGGTTCTTAAAATCTTTGACCGAAACGGGATGTCCGCACTTAAACTGTCTAAATGGAAATCGGACCAGTGGGTCATTGCGACGCCACTTCAACTAATGGCAGACAATTGGATCTTGCTTTTGGATTTTGAGAACAATCGAGTTGTTCAAATAAGAATACGAACGGACGATTCGATCAACGAGAAGCCCGCTTCGTCGCCGCCAGATCGGACTGGGAAAACTCATTCAGCCAAATCCGGGCTGAGCCAACGCTAAATTCCGAATTGTGAACGGCGCCACTTCCCAACTTCCGACTTCTACTAACACGCCAATTCGCGCATGACCAAGGTGAAGAACGCCCTGAACCAGGAAACAGATTTCGTGTACGACTGTCTGGGGCGCAGGGTGACCACCACCTTCCCCTCGGGCAGTGGGAATCACATGATTACGGAGTATGATCTTCTGGGTCTCGCTACCAAAACCATCGACCTGGCGGGGAATTACACCCTCAATTACTTTGACGAGCGCGGTCGTCTGACCAAGTCCACCCTTCCGGTCATCGGCGATGTGAAGTATTTCTATGACGCCACGGGCCTGAAAACCAAAGTGACCGACGCCCTGAACCACTCCACGGAGTACTTCTTCGACTACACGCGCCACCTGCTGACGCGGACGCTGGACGCCGTCGGCAAGGAGTTGAAGTATTACTATGACGCGGTGGGCCGGGTGACGAAGACGGGGGCGGGCTCCTCGGGCGATATCATGCCCACGCTCAACTACTACGACGGCGCGACGGGCATGATGCCGAAGGTGCGCTATTCGCCTTCGGCGGAATCTGCGACACGGACGCGGCCAGCGCCACGTCGGACGTGCAGTACCATTTCAACAAAGCCCGGCAGATGACGAAGTTGACCGACTGGACCGGGCATCTGGAGTATCGCTATCTGCTAGAGGCGGACCTTCGGTAATGCCAAAATCCTTCTGACGCGGAATACCAAGGCAGTCGTTTCTCATATCTCAATCCGTGTTCAAATGTAGGGTCGTTTTCTCATAAAGTAGTTCGTCATTCGTAGGCACAGCGTGTTCCCCCGTGTTATCCCAGAATTCCCAGAATCCGCCGCGTAGCTTGACCCATACTCGGTTGTTTGGCTTGTCTTGCCACCAAGTCTCACCACTTGACTCCCGAAGGGCCTGAAACGAACCCAGAGCGTTGTATGGACGTGTTCGGTCGTAAGCCTCGACGTAGACTTCGGGTGTGACCGCGCCACTGAGCTGGATTCCGATCACCAGGGTGTCCTCGGGCTTCAGCATGTTCTCAAATCCCAGGCTCAGATCGGTCGGCATGGGCGAACGGGCAAACTCGATGAGGTACAGTCCACTTCCATGGGCGGCGAAATGGCGGTAGGGAGAAAGAAACCACTCCTCGACGGCCTCGTTAACGGTCCACGTACCTATGGGAGCCAGAGAATCGGGATCGAGTCGCGTTGCCTGAAGCGCCATCAGCGGATGGTCCGGTGGGCTTTGGTTATTGATGACGAAGTTCATGATGCCGTAGAACGGCCCTGGGACAGACACCCCGCCCGTGCCCTCGCCAGGGGGAATGGACGACACTGGGAGACCATGGGTGAAGAAAGGTTCGTCGTAGACGATGAATTGACCCGCCGGTCCCCAGAGCCCTTCCGGATCAAATACCGCACCCGCGAGAGCAAAGTGTTCCTGTTCGGCCCGCGAGCGATAGCCGGGGTGGGAGTCCAATAGAAAATTGGCTGTGCTCCGCGTCAATCCCATTTCCACGGGGTGGAGATAGTAATCGTCGGTGGCAAAGACACCGCTCCGCACATCCGCCACCAGCGGAAAGTTTACGACGAGGTTCTCTCGGATATCGAAGGCTCCCTGGAACGTTGCAAAGGCCGTGGGGATTTCCGTGCCACCCAAGGGCTCCACGAAGGGCTCGGGACGGGGTGTGGCGCTGTTAAGACTGTCTCCGATGGCCAAGGAATGTTCAATAACACCATCCTCCCCCGCACCAGCAAAAAAACGACCCACATTGTCTGCGGAGACGATGCCCGAGTAATTCGGCCAGGTGGAATAATCCCAAAGGCCACCCCGACCACTCTTCCAAATCACAACGCGACTCACATCAAAACGCTGGATGGTGTCAAAAGGAAATTCAGGGTCCAGTTCATCGGTGGTGGAGATATAGCGGGCGGGGGCCACATTGCCCGCGTTATCCACTTCAACATAGTCCAGCATCAGACCTTCGGCACCGGTGCTATGGGTGCTATTGTCGTTGAACGTGCCAAAGGGCAAGCGGTCGGGCCGCATGGCTACAAAATGGTTCGGCCCCCAGGGTGTTGCCGGGAAACCCAGCCAATACCCAAAGCCCTGGCAATCCGCCACCGCGTTGTTCGTGACAACGTTGTCCGGATTTGATACCCGAAATCCACTCGACCCGCCTTCGGAAAAGACTTCATGCTGCTTCAAGGCGTCAAAAGGATTGGGGTTTCGCACACGAAGAACGAGATTGTGAATAAAACAGGGACAGGCACCTATATTAACACGATCAACCGATCTTCCTCCCACCCGCCAATCCTTCCCCCGCCCACCAGGTCAACGTCCGCACCGAATCAATGGGGGGGGCATACCCCTCCCCGAAACCGGACTCATTTTCAGGGATGGAAAACCCAGAAAGCCTTCGCCGTCCCAAGGGGACTGTCCATACCGAGGGTGCGCTCGACGAGATCACGGCGACGGAGACCGTAGAGGCGACCCAGGCGGGCGATGCGGCTTCAGGACCGTCCCCCGCTCTTGAAATCGCGGGACAGTCCCGCGCGCCAGAGTTTGCTGCTCCCGCCGCAATTGGCCTGTGGGCGCACTGGTGCGCATCGCTCAATGCGAATCATGACGCGCGCAGGACAGTCCTTCATGACACCTCGCGTCACCCATAGAGGTTGGAAGTCGTATCCGAGCTTTACCCCCCCTACCCCCGCAAGCGGGGGGAGCAAGAGGTTCACTTTGAGATGTAAGGTTCCCCCCGCTTGCGGGGGGCCAGGGGGGTAAGCACCCTGAAGAGCAAAAACCAACTCGTATTTTCATCCGTGCCGCAGGTGTATTTCCAGGACCGTCCCGTCGTTCCCCGCTCTTGAAATCGCTCGCCAGAGTTCGCTTCTCCCGCCTGAATTGGCCTGTGGGCGGGCTGGCGCGCAGCGCTCAACGCGAATCATGACTCGCGCATGGCAGTCCTTCATGACACTTCGCCTCACCCATAGAGGTTGGAAGTCGTATCCGAGCTTTACCCCCCTACCCCCTGCAAGCGGGGGGAGCAAGAGGTTCACTTTGAGATGTGAGGTTCCCCCCGCTTGCGGGGGGCCAGGGGGGGAAGCACCCTGAAGAGCAAAAAGCCAACTCGCATTTTCATCCGTGCCGCAGGTGTATTTCCAGGACCGTCCCGTCGTCCCCCGCTTTTGAAATCGCGGGACAGTCCCGCGCGCCAGAGTTTGCTCCTCCCGCCGCAATTGGCCTGTGGGCGCACTGGTGCGCATCGCTCAATGCGAATCATGACGCGCGCAGGACAGTCCCGTCGCAGGCAATTTCGTGATTCGCGGTCGTGGGCGCGAGGCCATCCCCTGGGGCCGTCCTCCGGGCAAAAGAAAGGCCCCCGGGCGGGTTGCCGGGGGCCTTTGCGTTTCCTGGTGTGTGTCAGCTCGCGCAATAGGCGTCGATGGACTGGCGCAGGGTCTGGAAAATGTGGCTGCGCTTTGCGGGGTCGGATTCGAGGAGGGTGAATCGGAAGCCGGCGTGGCTGCACTGGAAGCCGGTGAGGGGCACGACGACGATACCCGTGGCGCCCATGAGGTAGTAGACGAAGCGTTTGTCGGGGGATACGCCTTTGACGAGTTCTTCGATGCGCGCCTTGACGACGGGGTTGTCGATCTCGAGGGTCTGATGGTCGCCGAGGAGTCCTTCCTTGAACATGACGGTGAAGTAGAAGGCGCCGCCGGGTTTGTTGGCGATGACGTATTCGCAGCCCTCGAAGGCGTCCGCGGCTTCCTGGGCGCGCTCGGCAAACATGGCGGCGCGGGTGAGGAGGTGCCCTTCGTAGCGGCTGTCGCCGAAGACGCGGGGGATGGACATCTGGGGCAAGGTGGTGGAGCAGACTTCGAGGCGTTTTGCAGCGAGGAGGCTCTCGGTGTAGGTGGCGAAGTTTTTGTCTTTGCCGCGGTTGAGGATCTCGAGCCAGCCGCAGCGCGAGCCGGGCCAGGGGTATTCTTTGCTGATTCCGCGCATGGCGATGGCGGGTACGTCCTGAATCCACTGGCTGGTGTGGATGCGGGGGTAGCCTTCGTAGACGATGTGGGCGTAGATCTCGTCGGTGATGATAAAGAGGTCGTATTCCTGGGCGATCTTGACGATCTCGTCGAGGGTTTCGCGGGAATACACCGCCCCGGTGGGGTTGTCGGGCGTGAGGATGAGGATACCGGCGATGGAGTCGTTGTATTTGACTTTCATGCGGATATCTTCAACGTCGGGCATCCAGCCGTTGTAGGGGTCGAGCTTGTAGGTGAGGTGGTTGTATCCCGAGTGGGCGGCTTCGGCGGAGGAATGGGTGCTGTAGGCCGGGGAGGGGCCGAGGATGCGGGCTTCGCGTTTGAGGAAGCCGTAGACGCGCGCGACGGCGTCGCCGACGCCGTTGAAGAAGAGGAGGTCGTTGGGGGTGATCTGTACGCCGCCCGCGCGCTCGTTTACTTTTGCGGCGAGGAATTCGCGGGTTTCGATGACGCCGGCGGTGTCGCAGTAGCCGTAGGACTTGGGCTCCAGAAGGAGTTCGCTGAGGATCTCGCGAATCCAGGGGGCAAGCTGTTCGCCTTTTTCGATGGGGTCGCCGATGTTTTCCCAGATGATGTCGCGGCCGAGCCCGCGAATTTCCCGGGCCACGCCCACGATCTCGCGGATCTCGTAGCTCAGGTTTTTCGCGCCTTCATGAACGATGCTGCGTCTCATGCCCGGTTCTCCAACATAGGGGCCATTGCCATTGTGTGCTTGTACTTTAGTCCATGCATACGGGTTGCTGAGGGGTGGGGGATGGGGTGACGGGGCAGTGCTACCCGGCCTCAGAAGGACCTGTCGCAAGGCGGAATAATAGGCGCTGGCGCGGCCGGAATGCAAATCCGGTCGCCGTCCGCCCTTCGGTATTGTGACTTTTTCTATCGCCGCCGGTCGCGGAAGACGCCCGAGTGGCGGCTTTCCGCGGCGGTGGCGCGGAGGTGGGACAGGGTTTCAAAGAGGTCGCGGGAGGCGTGGGTGCTGTCGGCTTCCCGTTTGGTGACGCAGAGGAGGAATTCCAGCATGCGGTTGGCGCGCCAGGTCTTCAGGAGATTGGGTTTGGCGAGGGATTCGAGGAAGCCGGGGAGGTGGTTGCTCCAAACCTCGTTTACGCGCTGGGCGAGGGCGTCGGCCTTTTCCGGATCGATGATGAAGACGAAGTGTCCGCCGCCCATATGGCCGACGGAGAAAAACTTAGGTTCGACCTGTCGTGCGCAGAGGTGGAGGCACCGGGCGAAGTGGCGGAGGGCCTTGAGCTGCTGTTCGCGATCAGTGTCCACGTGAAATTCATTGATGCCCATCAACTCGACATAGCCGATGATGAAGACGGTTTTCCGGGAGATGGCCTTTTGAATTTCGGACTTGATGCTCTTGGAGTTGGGCAGGCCGGTAACATCGTCGGTTATGGAGGTTTTCGCGCTCGAAAGGAGCAGGTTTTCGATTCGGGTGAGCAGGAGATTGGGGGTGAAGGGTTTGGTGACGTAGTCGTCGGCGCCCTGGGCCAGTCCGTGGTTGATTTCTTCCTGGGAATCCATGGAGGACAGGAAAAGGATGGGCAGGGTGTAGTAGTCGGTGTTGGCCCGAATACGCCGGCAGACTTCGAAGCCGGAGACATCGGGCAGCATGACATCGAGGATGAGCAGGTCAACTTCGCGCATATTGACCTTTTCGAGGAGTTGCTCCCCGCGGTTTTCGAAACGACAGGCGTGGCCCCGGAGCTTCAACTGGTCGCAGAGGAAATCGGTGATTCGCTTGTCATCGTCTACAATGAGGATATTCGCCATTACCCAACCTTATGCTGCCGGAAAAAACCAAGCCACAGCCCCGCAGGCAGTACTCCCAAACCCCGACTCGGTCAGGAGCCGCATAGACCGTAGCATGTGCTGCGCTGTGCACATACCGGGGGCGGGGTGCGGCGAACGTCTGTCGGGAGTATTATACAGGATCCGGGGGCGGATCGTGTGTCGAAAAAAGGAAATCCTTTGGGGGGTTGAAATGCGAATACTGCGTCAGGCACCATCGGCCACGTTGGGCGCAGCGCCCTCCAATTCAGAAACATCCAAGGGACATGACCAAACATCGGGAGAAGGAACAATGACCGTACGGAAGCTTCGAGAGATATTTGCGGCACTATTCGCCATGACGCTGGTGGTGATACTGATTGCCGTGGCGGCGGCCGTTTTTGGCTATCGAATACCGGGTCTGGTCAACATTACCGATGCCCTGGGGTTGGCCCAGTAGGTCACGCGGTGTCTGCGGCGCTCTCGCCCGCCTCTCGGGTCACCGGGGTCGTCTTGGCGGGCGGGTCTTTGCGTTCGTTCTGTCCCTGGGCGCCCAGCCGCTTGAGGCCGTTCAGGGCCGCGATCTTATAGGCTTCGGCGAGGGTGGGGTAGTTGAAGACGGTGTCGATGAAATAACTGATGGAGCCGTTGAAGGCCATGACGGTCTGGCCGATATGGAGCAACTCCGAGGCGCCGTCGCCCATGATGTGGACGCCGAGGAGGTGGCCCGTCTTCTGGTGGAATACGAGCTTCAGGATACCGGTTTCGTCGCCCATGATCTGTCCCTTGGCCACTTCGCGGTAACGGGCGATTCCGATCTCATAGGGGATGCCGGCCTCGGAGAGTTCCTGCTCGGTCTTGCCCACCATGGAGATTTCGGGAATCGTGTAGATGCCGTAGGGGAGCAGTTCGGTATCGGAGAAAAAGGGTACGTCGAAGGCGTGGCAGGCGGCGAGGCGTCCCTGCTCCATGGAGGTGGACGCGAGGGCGGGAAAGCCGACGATGTCTCCGGCGGCGTAAATGTGGGGTACGGCGGTCTGGAGGTGGTCGTTGGTGTCGATGAGACCGCGATTGTTGGTGGTCAGCCCCGCGGCCTCCAGGTTCAGCCCATCAACGGCGCCGGAGCGTCCCGAGGCGAACATGAGCATGTCGGTCTTAATTTCCCGGCCGTTCTCCAGGGTGGTGATGACCCGACCGCCGCTGTCGGTCCGTACGGTGGTGAAGTCCTTTCCCAGATAAAGCGTCACCCGTTCGTCGCGCATGTGGAAGGTGAGGGCTTCGCAGATTTCGCGGTCGAGGAATCGGAAGAGATCGTTTCGTCGGTCGAGGAGGCGCACATCGACGCCCATGGCGGAGAACATGCAGGCGTACTCGGTTCCAATGACGCCCGCGCCGATGATCAGCATGCTTCGCGGCAATCGATCCAGATCGAAGTCGCCCTGAAACATGGTGTCGGTGTCGATGATGGAGGTCCCATTGAAGGGGACCCGCTCGGCGCGATAGGGGACGGTGCCGACGGCGATGAGGATTCTCCCGGCCTCGAACAAGCGTTTGCCGTTCCGGGTCTGAATGGCGACGGTGTGGGGGCCTTCAAAGGAGGCGGTGCCGTACACGACTTCGACACCGGTGCGGAGCAGGCGACTGCGGGCGACTTCATTCTCGTGGTTGACCACGTGACTGACGCGCTGGCGGAGGTCGTCGAAGCAGACGTCGGCCTTGACCTGGTATCCCCGGCCATAGACGGAGCGGTGGCGGTAGCCGGAGAAGTAGAGGATGGCCTCGCGCAGGGTCTTGCTGGGGATGGTTCCGGTGTTGCTGCACACCCCGCCCAGGACTTCGCGTTTTTCCGCGATCACCACGGACTTGCCCAGCTTGACCGCCTGAATGGCGGCGCGCTGTCCCGCGGGCCCCGACCCGATGACCAGGTAATCCACTTGCTGCATGCTCTCGCTCCTGTCCAGATACTTTCATGTCGGATAATGTGGGCACAACAATAGCGCGAAGGGACCCCGTAGTCAAAGAAAAGGGCGCGGGGCGGCGGGTATTGTCTATAATCGTCAGTGTTCTGTAAATGTAAATTTGAAGCGTGGGATTCCATCGGGTACAATTCCGGTGTCTGAAAGGTCCGGGCCGTCGAGGCCGTCATTCGAAGGAGCGATTCGAGATGAACACTCGCGCCCGCATGGTCCTGTACACTGCCATTGTCCTCATTGCGGCGCCGTTCGCGGCCGCCGACGACGCCAGCGCGCGCGAAGCGCAACTCGCGGATCTGGTCCAGCGCCTGGAGGGGCGTCTTGAACAGGTGGAGCGGGAGTTGAGCGAACTCAAGTCCCAGCAACAGGCCGCGGCCCCCGCGGTAAGCGCCGCGCCCCCCGGCGCGACGACGGCTGCGCCCGCTCCGGCGAAGACCTTGCCCCTCGACGCCCCCCAACCCCTGGAAGTTTATTGGCGCGACGGACTCGAACTGAAATCGGCGGACGGGGCCTTCTCCATCCGCGTGGGCGGGCGCATCCAGCTTGATACCGCCTTTTTCGACGAGGATTCCGATTGGGCGCGACTCGGGGCGGCGTATCCAGAATTCGGTCTGGGCGATGAACAGGACGGCTTGGAATTCCGGCGGTCGCGGCTTTCGGTGGGCGGCACCATCTATCGGGATTTGGCGTTTCGTGCGGAGTACGATTTCGCGGCGGACTCGCCGGGGAACGATGGCGGTCGCTTTGCCGACGTCTTCCTTGAATTGAAAAACCTGCCCTATCTTGGCACCCTTCGCATCGGGCACTATCAGGAGCCCTTCACCCTGGAAGAGGTGATCTCGAACCGCCACACCACGTATCTTGAGCGCGGCCTTCCGAACGTGTTCGCGCCCAGCTTCAATGTGGGCGCGATGGCGCGCAACTCGCTGCTGGACGAGCGCATGACGTGGACGCTCGGCCTCTTCAAGACGACCGACGACTGGCCCTCGGAGAACGATAGCAGCGAGCAGGATGGCTATGCAGTGACGGGCCGGGTTACGGGACTTCCCTGGAAATCGGAAGACGGTCGCCGTTACCTTCACCTCGGCGCGAGCGCCACGCGGCGTAATCCGGACGGCCCCTTCCGCTACCGCGCGCGACCGGAGGCCCACCTTGCGCAGGCCTATCTGGATACGGGCACCCTCGAAACCAGCAGTCTCCTTGCCTACGGCGGAGAAGCGCTGCTGGTGTATGGTCCGGCATCGCTTCAGGCCGAGTATGTCCGCTCCGACCTGGACGTGCAGGATATCGGTGAACGCCATTTCGACAGTTACTACATTTCGGGATCGTGGTTCCTTACGGGCGAGAGCCGCCCCTACTCGGCGGCGGAGGGCGCGCCGACGCGGCTGCGGCCGAAGCATCCTTTCTCCCTTCGCGAGGAGACGAAAGGGTGGGGCGCCTGGGAAGTGGCGCTGCGCTACTCCGCGCTGGACTTGAACGATGGACCGGTGCGCGGCGGGGAAATGGAAGACTGGACCTTTGCGCTGAACTGGTACCTGAATTCGAATACCCGCATCATGCTGAACTACATCCTGGCCCATCCGGAGAACGATCTCAACGACGGGGATGTGGAGATCCTCCAGACCCGGTTCCAGGTTGACTTCTAAGACAATCGAATTACGGCCTACGAAGCCGGAAGCCTGATCACAACGGCGGTTCCCTTCTCGCTCTCGGTATGGAGCAGGATGGAGCCGCCGTGTTGTTCAACCACGGAGCGGGTGACGGCGAGGCCGAGCCCGTCGGATTGCGCGTCGACGGAGTAGAAGGGCACAAAGATATGGGGGCGGGCGTCTTCGGGAACGCCCTGACCGCTGTCGACGATGCGTATTTCAACGCTATCGCCTTCCCGCGCGAGATCCACGCGGATACCCCGGTCGTGTGGGGACGCGGTGGCCGCGTTTTCCATCACGAATTCCACGGCGCTCCTCAGGGCATCCGGGTCGATCTTCGCCTGAACGTCCCCGCAGAAGTTGGAGACCACCGAAACCGGACGGGCGGACTGAAAATCGGTGACGACATCTTTGAGCCATGGGGCCAGCGCCATGTCGCGCAGGACTACCGGGGGCTCGACGTCACGGCTGTCCAGGGCGCGAATCGTGAGCAGGGTCTGGAGGATGGCGTTTCTGGCCTCGTGGTTCTCTTCGGATTCCGGCAGGCTGCGGAGAGCCTTTTCCAGTCCCGGCAGCAATTGCCGGTGGATGACCCGGGCCTCGCGGCGCATGAGGGTGGCCTGGAGTTCCTGGAGTTCTTTCTCCGCCTGAAGCTGGAGCTCCTGGCGGGCGGTCCGAAGGCTGCGGTCCATCGTGCTCCTGAGGGAATCACGCTCCTCCTCGGCCAGGTAACGGGCTTCGATTTCCCGCTCAAGCTTGCCGCGCAATAGGTCTTTCTCACCGGCGATCCTCTGTACGCGGGTGGCATAGTCCCGGAATCGGGACCAGGTCACGTGTTCGCGCCCGTCATCCTCCGGGGCGTCGGACATGGTGCCCGTAATCCGCGCCAGCGGGCGAAAGAAGAGGCGCTGGAGCGACGCCCAGACGAGGGTCATGGCCAGGATGATGAGACAGAGATAGAAGCCCACGCTCCCCCGGGCCAGCACGTCATAGGCCGCGGCGGCACTGTCGGCAAAGGATTCGAGGCGTATCCCGGTTGACTCCTGGATTCGCCCAATCCCGAGCATGAGGTTTGCTTCGGGGAAGGCGCGAATCCTGACCATGCCGGGGGCCTCGGCGCGACCGTCGAGATAGTCCGCGTAGTTGTCGATTTCGATGTCCTTCGGGCCGCCTTTGCGCGCTTCTTCGAAGAATTCCCCAAGGGCGCCGGCCTCGAGCAGGGGCAGCAGGGCCGGATCGGCGGGGTGTTCCGGCAGGGGCGAACCGGCGCCGTCAAGGAGGAGATAGCGGTCCCCGGGGCCTGCGGTCATAAAGGGGGCCAGCGCGGCGGCGGGGGCGCTTTCCTTGAGCGCGGGGGGCAGATTCTCGTAGATCGCGCCGAGTTGCTGCACGGCGGTTTCGAGGCCTGTGGTGCCCTCGCTGAGGAGCTCCACATGAAAGGTGCGGACCGCGCTCTCCTGTAACCGGGTCATGCCGCGCATTCCCAGCCAGCTCGAAGCGGCCAGGAAGAGGGCCATGACGGCAAAAATGCAGATTAAGAGGTTGGTGCGAATACTCACATGCTTACCCGATCTCTACTGGGGTGAAAGTTGAAATGAAGGAATCATGCGCCACCGATGGGAACCTCCAGGCCGGGCGCGCCGTACTTGTGGGTAAGGTGGAGCTGGGTGAGGGAGAAGTAGCAGGTTAGAAATGGCTGCTCATAGGCCCGAAGTTTAACGAAAGGGGCCTCACTTTCGGTCAGGGCGGTCGTGACGGGGACCAGAGAGACGACGCTGATGGTATTGTAATCCGCGCCCCGTCCGTCCAGCATGGTGGCAATCTGGCTGACGGGTCCCGCGTCCCAGAAGATGACGTCGGGCAGGGGACCTTCATTAATGCGCTTGGCAAGTGCCGGATCGGGCAGGAAATCTTCGAGTTCATCGCCGAGGGGCGCGGCGACAAGGCGTTCGGGCTCAATGGCGCGGGCGCTCAGGAGATCGAGGCAGCCCCGGAGCCTGGAACCGGGGGCGACGTCCGCCGTGCCGCTGATCACCAGTACCTTGGATTCGGGGGAAATGGACAATCGGTCCACTGCGGCTTCCGCGAGGCTGAAACCACTGTGCTCGCCCCGATCCCCGATGAATCCGGCGCCCGTGGGTCCGAAGCGCTTCCGCGCGGCGGGCAGCGGGGTGTCGTGGAAGGTAACGAGGATACCCTGTCGGCGCGCTTCGATGACAAAAGGCAGGATCAGGGCGTCATCCCGGTGTCCCGGCAGGCTGATACCGTCGGGGGCGAGAGCGATGGCGCGCTTGAGGGCGCGGGCGATCGATGGGGCGTCGTTTTCGCAGCCGAGCAGGGTGACGGGGCCGTTCCAGTCGTTCTCGACGGCTTCGCAGGCCCGTGCGATGGAGGCCCTGTCCTCGGAGTCGGGCGCATCGGTTGTAATGAACACGGTGCGCACCCGTCCATCGTCTTCCTGCCCCGGTTGTTCGCCGGAGGAGACGACCATGGCGAAAGTCGCGACGAGGGCGAGGTTGATATAGACCAGTTTCGAATTGCTCAAGGAAGCGCTCCTCAGAATCGCTGTACGAAGGCGGTATTTTCCGGCTCTTCGGCCTCCGCCAGTTTGTCCCGGTCGAAGATCCTGAAGGGCGTTTCGATCCGGGGGCCGATCGCCGTGTACTGCCTTCCGAGACAGGCCTGAAGTATGGTGAGATAGGCCTGGAGCGGTAGGTTCTGTTCGATGACGAGACTGAGGTTGGTGGCGGAGTTGCGCAGGGTATCCAGATTGTAGGAATCGAGGCCCACGCCGACAAGGGGCACGGAACTCGCCGGAATCGATTCGGCCACCATGGAGGACAGGGTAGATTCCAGCGGTGCGTCCAGACTGCACACGAGCGCCGGCAGCCTTTGCCCGTCTCTGGCCTCGCGCAGGTGGTCGCGGATATGTTCACCGGCCCTGGCCGCGTCGGTGAGTGAAATCTCCAGAAACTGGGGAACGAGTCCGTGGTGCTGGATGGCGTCCAGCGCTCCGCCGTGGAGTCCCTCGGGATCGGCGAAGTCGGGATCGCTGATGACGAGGACGGGCGAGCCCGGGCTCAGATGATGTTTCTCCACGGCAGTGGAAATGAGTTCATAACCGGCGCGCTTGAGGTCGGGGCCGGCGAATCCGAAGCCCTGGGCGCTGTAATCGCTCTGCAGATCGGGGAGGGGTCGGGCATAGGACGTTACCGTGATGCCCTCCTGGAAGGCGTCACCGATGAGTGGGGCGAGCGGTGTGGATTCGGGGCCCCCCATGAGGCAGATGCCATCCGGTACCCCGGCCATTTCCTGCTGGAAAAGATTGGCGAGCAAGTCGGGGTCCCAATTGGTGCACTGCACATCCACCTGACACCCCAGATCGCGCCGGGCGCGTTCCGCGCCGGCACTGACGGCGATCTGCGTCGACTCACCGGGCTTGCCACCCGTCAAGAGTACGATCCGCAGTCCCTCGAAGGGGCGACCTGGCGCAGGCTCGTCCACAAACTGGATCACGATCAACCCAGACAGCACAAGGGCCGAAATCACAAGCAGGTATCGCATGACTCTCCAGATCGGCGGCGGGTTCCCAGGCTACCCGCACTCTTCCCAGGCGGGTATACTATCACGTACCCCAGATAATTCAAATCCCCGGCAACTTGATGTCATTGGAACCCTGCTTAACAATTCGGATACACTTTTCCCACTGGCAATAACGCCGGTTGCAACCATTCCGCTGTAGCCATGCGGTGTAGGACGCCCTTCATGAAGTCGTTTGAAGTCAGAGTTTACCCGTCCAAGGAGGAACTGCCGAAACGGGAGCAGCTCGCTTCGCGCCTCGCCGATGTGGCCGTGCAGCGACCGGAGGTGGATCCGGAGGCGCGGGAGATGGTGATCAACCGCTTCATCGATAATGCGGCGGTGGCCATCGCGGCCATAAACCGCAGTCCGGTATCCAATGCCCGAAGCCAGGCCCTGTCCCACCCGCGTCGTGGTGGCGCGGCGGTATTCGGCATGCCGGTCGAGCAGACTTTCGACGCCGAGTGGGCCGCCTGGGCGAACGGGACGGCGGTGCGCGAACTGGACATGCATGATACGTTTCTGGCGGCGGACTATTCTCACCCGGGCGACAACATCCCCCCGATCCTGGCGGTGGCGCAGCAATGCGGTCGTGCCCAGGGGCTGAGCGGTGTGGATCTGGTGCGGGGCGTTCTGGCGGCCTACGAAGTCCAGATCAGCCTCGTTAAGTCGATTTGTCTACATGCCCATAAGAAGGATCACATCGCCCACCTTTGTCCCGCTCAGGTGGTCGGGATTGGTGCGCTCCTCGGTCTCGATCACGACGTGGTCTGTCAGGCGGTGCAGCAGGCGGTCCATGTGTCCTTTACGACGCGCCAGTCGCGGAAGGGCGAGATTTCGAGCTGGAAGGCCTATGCCCCGGCCCACGCCGGAAAGCTGGCGATCGAAGCGGTGGATCGGGCCATGCGGGGAGAGAAGAGCCCTTCGCCGATTTACGAAGGCGAAGACAGCGTTATCGCCTATATGCTTGACGGGGCGGAAGCCACCTATGCCATTTCCCTGCCCGAACCCGGTGAACCACATCGTTCTATTCTTGAGTCGTATACGAAGCAGCACTCGGCCGAATACCAGAGCCAGGCGCTCATCGATCTGGCCTTCAACATGCGCGACAAGGTGACCGATTTCGACAACATTGAAGAGATCGTGATCCATACAAGCCATCATACCCATTACGTCATCGGGACCGGCGCGAATGACCCGCAGAAGATGGACCCGAAGGCCAGTCGCGAAACGCTGGATCACAGTATCATGTACATTTTCGCCGTGGCGCTTCAGGACGGGGCCTGGCACCATGTGGCGAGTTATTCGCCGGAGCGGGCGTCGCGACCAGATACGGTTCAACTGTGGCACAAGATTCGCACGGTGGAAGATCAGGAGTGGACGCGGCGCTATCATTCGTCCGACCCCCAGGAAAAGGCCTTTGGGGGGCGGGTGGAGATTCGCTTTAAGGACGGGTCGAGCATTCAGGACGAGATGGCCGTCGCCAATGCCCACTCTCTGGGGGCGAAGCCGTGGACCCGGCCGGACTACATTCGAAAGTTCGAGACGTTGACCAAGGGCATTATCACGCAGGAAGAGAGCGAGCGCTTTCTGGGGGTGGTTCAGAATATCGTCGAGCTTGAGGCCAATGATTTGCTGCAACTCAACGTGCAGTTGCCCTTTGATGCGTTGAAGTGCAACAAGCGGGACAACCGGGGATTGTTTTGAGCGGACGGGGGGCGATGGTCATGAAACGCCCAGCCAGTTTTCCACTTCCAATCCCTCAACGCGTCGGAACTCTCGCTCATTATCGGTAACAACCGTTGCCCCGATTGACCGTGCGTGCGCGGCTATCATGGTATCCAGTGGCCCGATCGGCGTGCCCGCGCGCTGGAGTAGGGCACGGATGTCACCGTAGTGAGCCGCGGCGTTGGCTCCGAAGGGCAGCACCTTAAGTTGGGCGGTGAACGCCGCGAGTGCGATTCGATTCCGGTCCGTCTGCATGCTTTTCTGTACGCCGAACTCTAATTCGGCGAGCGTGACGGCGGAAAGCGCAACGGTCCCCGGCGCACAGTTGACTAGACGCCCACGAACGGCCTGGTCGCGTCGTCGGATGAGCGCGATACAGATGTTCGTATCCAGTATGTAGCGTATCAAAACGCCTCTCGCTCCTGGTCTGCTTCGGGAGCTTCCCGCTCGACCATGAAATCATCGGAAAACATGTCCAGGCTTGCAAGTAAGGTATCCCAGCCGCCGGTTACGGGAAAGAGCATCACAATTCCGTTCAGCTTGCTGATGTAGACCTCTTCACCGTCAAAGCGAAAATCTTTAGGCAGGCGAATCGCCTGAGAGCGGCCGTTGGGGAAAATCTTGGCTTTCTGCATGGGAGCGCACCTTTCAGGACTATTGCTATATACCGAAGTATATACCATGGTTTGGAAGCGGTCAAGGAGGGGCTTAGATGCGAGCAACCATAAAAAACGCCAGCGCCTCGGGTGAGACGCTGGCGATTGATGCTGGGAGAGCTGGCAGGGGGGGCTAGATCTTAATGACGATATTTCGGTTGTAGAAGTAGCGCGCCATGGAATACATGATTCCCCAGTAGACCACGAAAGAGCCCAGAACGAACAGCCCGCTTTCGGTGGACTTGTAATTCCAGTGGGAATTCAGATTGCCGTACATCTCCAGGGTAAGCGACTGGAAGATGTATAGAAACAGGGGATTCATGCCCACGACCGCCATGCCGGGCACGTTGAATTTCAAAATATCGCAGATGATGTAGAAGGCGAGCAGGTGGAAGACCGCGAGGGCGGTGGCCCAGAAGGGGAAGGGCATGGTCAGGTAGTTCTTGGAGAACACCCAGCCGTTGGCGTAGCGCGGGGCTTCTGTGGGCTTCTGCGCGGCCAGGGCCACCAGTTTGTCGTGGGACAGGCGAGCGAATTCTTCGAGATTGCCCGCTTCGAGGGCTGCTTCGGCTTCGGGATTGCCTTTGGCGGTCGAAGCAAACATGCCGTGGCTCTTTCCCATTATTTCTTTTGCGGGGCCAAAGTCGTTTTCCAACATGGCGGCGGCGGCCCAGGGTTCAGCTTTGCTGAAGTAGGCCTTGGTGCCGACAGCCCGGACGCCCCAGCCCGCAACCGTAAGGATGAGGCCCATGCAGGCAAGTCCCGCCAGAATCTTATTGCGATCGCGCGTGGCCATGATGTCATAGGCTACTGTGCCGCAGATCAAGATGAATGCCCAGCTCCAGTGGCCCAGCGGCCCGCCGTTGATCTTGACGTCCAGCAGGGCGTCACGCAGGGGCAGGAAGATGGTGATGACGGGCCAGGGCAGGTCGTTGGGACCATCGCCATAGCTTCCGAGGCGCAAGAGCCAGACGCCGTAGCTGGTGTAGGAGAAGATGAGCTGATAGGCCGTGAGCAGGGCCAGGGCAAACGCGATGCGCACGGTCCACTTCTTGTCCACGACCAGCAGGCCGACGAGTCCGGCGAGGCCGATGCTCATCAGGGCGTCCCAAAGCCAGCCGGTGTAGATGGCGAAAGCGATGAGCACCAGCGTGAAGTAGCGCCCGGCCAGCGACTTTCGGGCGACATTGGGCGGATACTTCTCGACCTTCTTGAGCCACGAGATGCGCAGGCCGATGCCGACGACGAACATGAAGATGGGGGCGATGGTGTCGGCGTAGGTCATGTAATGGTTGTGGTGGTGGAGCTGCTCGCCGAAAATGAATTTGAGAGGGTCTTTGAGCCCTTCAATGTTCAGGGCATCCACCCACTTGGTGCTGTAGTGGCCGAAAAAATTGACCAGCATCATGCCGAAAATGGCATAGCCGCGAAACTGGTCGATGGACTGGACGCGATCTCTGGACGGATCGATAGCGGGCGAGTTGGACATGGCGGAACTCCGAGGTTAACTGATTGGACGGCGCATGCTACCATTTGGTTGCAATTGGGAACAACTTTTCTGGAATTTTTCGGTTTTTGATCGCCCCGGCGATTGAGCGAATATGTCTGAAGGCTGATGACGATGGAAGCGGAATGCGAATCGGAAAGAGACACTTTCGCAGTGACCGAAGCTGCCCTGGGGTGTCTTGCGGGCATGGCTGCGGGCGACGCGCTGGGGCTTCCTTTTGAAGGGCTTTCCGCGCAGCGCCGGCGTCGCATGTATCCGAAGCTCCGGCAGTGTTTTATGTTGCGCCACGGCATGATCTCCGATGACACCGAGCACGCCTGCATGGCGGCCCAGGCGGTGATTGCGTCGGGCGGCGATCCGGACCGTTTTGTGCGCAGCCTTTCCTGGCGGCTCCGGTTCTGGTTGCTGGGTCTCCCCGCCGGCGTGGGTCTGGCCACGGCGCGGGCGATCCTGCGACTCTGGGCTGGGACCGCGTGGCAGCGCAGCGGTGTTTACTCGGCCGGCAACGGTCCGGCCATGCGCAGCCCGATTCTTGGCGTGCTGTTTGCCCGCCAGCCGGTGCTGCTCCGCGAACTGGTACGCCGCTCAACCGTGCTGACGCACACGGACCCCAAGGCATTTTTCGGAGCGCTGGTGGTGGCGATTGCCGCGCGTGAGGCCGCAATCAGAAGGGACGCACTTCGGCCCGAAGCGTTTCTGGAGTGTGTCGAGTCGGAACTCGCCGACGGCGCGGAGGAAATGGTGTCGCTGGTCAGGGAGGTGGTCGCGAGCGTGGGACGGGGGGCATCCACGGGCGATTTCGCGCGGGAGATGGGTCTTGCCACGGGCGTCAGCGGCTACATGTACCATACCGTACCGGTCGTACTTCACGCATGGCTTTCTTCTCCGATGGACTACGAGGCTGCCGTGTCCGCGGTAATCGACTGTGGTGGCGATACGGATACGACAGCGGCGATTACTGGCGCGATTCTGGGGGCGGCCACGGGATTCGAGGGAATCCCCGGCGCGTGGATCGATGGACTGGCCGAATGGCCCTGCGGCATCGCCTGGATCCGCAGGGTCGCCGCGCGGAGCGCAGAGGTTGCCGAGCGTGGCGTTCCGTCCGCACCTGTGCGACTTAATGTGCCAGGACAGCTCTTGCGCAACTTGTTTTTTCTGTGCGTGGTACTGTTACATGGCTTCCGGCGACTGTTGCCGCCTTATTGAACTTACATCCAGCCCCTTTGTTCGGAGCGTACACATGCCGATTCGTGCCGCCGGTCTCTTCGTCTCTCTGCTCTTCGTAATCCTCTCCGCGCCCGCCGCCGAAGCGCGGCCCAATATCGTCCTGTTAATGGCCGACGACCTCGGCTGGGGCGATCCGGGCTTCAACGGCGGCACGGTCATCGGGACACCGAACCTGGACGCCATGGCCGCGGCGGGGCTGAAGTTCAATCGATTTTATTCGGCCGCGCCGGTGTGCAGTCCCACGCGGGGCAGTTGCCTGACGGGGCGGCATCCTTTTCGTTACGGCGTTCGCTTTGCCAATGGCGGCCACATGAAGCCCGAGGAGATCACCCTGCCCGAGATTCTTTCGGAGGTGGGCTACGCCACCGGGCACTTCGGCAAGTGGCACCTGGGGACGATGACGCCCAAGTATTCTGGGCAGACCGCTCGGGAACCGGAAAAGCACTATGCCACACCGGGGATGAACGGGTTTGCGGAGTGGTTCAGCACGGAGTTTGCCGTGGGCACCTGGGACCCCTATGCGGTGGAAAGCCTTCACCCGGTGTTGAAGGGTGTCGTGGACAGGCGGGCGCTCTACTGGCAGAATGGCGAGAATGTCAAAGAGTCGCTGGATGGGGATGACTCGCGGATCATCATGGATAAGGCGATTCCCTTCATTGAAGGGGCCGTGGCGGCGGCGAAGCCCTTCCTTTCGGTGATCTGGTTTCACGCGCCTCATGCGCCGGTGGTGGGTGGGCCGGCGTACCGCGCGCGTTATGCGGAGCACCCTGCAGAAGCGCAACACTATTATGCGGCGGTGGCGGCGATGGATGAACAGGTCGGGCGACTTCGGGCGAAGCTGCGCGAGCTCAAGGTGGCGGAGACTACCATCGTTTTCTTCTGCTCCGATAACGGTCCCGAAGGGGACGCGCCGGGCGAGCGCTACATGGGGTCCGCGGGCCAATTCCGAGGACGCAAGCGGAGCCTGTTTGAAGGGGGCGTTCGCGTACCGGGGCTGCTTGAATGGCCCGCACAGGTTAAGGCCGGAACGGTGTCCGACTACCCCGCCGTGACGAGCGACTACCTCCCGACGATCCTCGAAGTCTTGAGCATTTCGATGCCTGATTCACGACCCATGGACGGAATCAGCTTGGTCCCGGTTATCCGCGACGGGATCCAGGAGCGCCCCGCGCCCATTGCCTTTGAGACCCTGGGCAAGGCGGGTTCCGTGGAAACACGAGAATCACCGGCGGTGGCGCTGACGGACAATCGCTACAAGTTGTTGACGGACTTTTCCGCGTCTGGCGCGGAGGACCTGCTCTTTGACCTGCAAACGGACCCGGGCGAGACGACGAATCTGGCTGCATCGGAAGTGGCGCGCGTGGCTGCTATGAAGGATACTTTGGCGGCGTGGCGCGCGAGCTGTTTGGCGAGTGACGGCGGGGCGGATTACCGGACGGTAAAGTAAGAAATAAAAATGTTGCATATCTAACAGTTTGGAGGTATCATTTCCTTGCGGGTGGCCGATGGTCGGTCGCCCCCTACCCGGCTGTGGCCGGAGGGGAGAAGGGTTATGGGCCAACGATCGATACGATGGCTGTACGACGAACTGCCGGGACTGGTGGCCTCGGGCGTGGTGTCGGCGGAGACGGCGGCGCGTCTTCGCGAGCACTATGGGCCAGCGCCGGAAGGCGGCGTCAACGTGGCGAAGATATTGCTCGCGATTCTCGGCGCACTGCTGATTGGCGCGGGCATTATCCTGACGCTGGCGAGCAACTGGGATGAGCTGGGCAGGCCCGCGCGGGCGGTGTTGAGCTTTCTTCCGTTGCTGCTGGGCCAGGCGATTGCCGCGTGGACGCTGGCGCGGCGCATGGACTCGATTGCGTGGCGGGAGGGGGCGAGTGCATTTCTTGCGCTGTCGATCGGGGCAAGCATTGCGCTGGTGGGGCAGACCTACCACATCCCCGGCAACCTGGCGAATTTTCTTTTCACGTGGCTGCTGCTCGGGCTGCCGTTGATCTACCTTTACCGCAGCGCGACCGTCGCCATGCTCTATTTCATCGGGGCGACGGGCTGGGCGATTGAGGCGCAGAGTCAGGGCGGGCATGCCCTGTGGTACTGGGCCATGCTGTCGGCCGCGCTGCCCTTTCTTTGGCTGGAGCACCGGCGGGACAGCGCCGCGCCGCGCAATGCCTTCCTCGGCTGGGTGCTGTGCCTGAATCTTTGCGTGGGGCTGGGTGTGTCGCTGGAGAAGGTGTTGCCGGGCCTGTGGATCGTGATTTACACGGCGATGTTTGCAGCCTTCTGCCTGCTGGGCCGCGAATCCGTGACGGGGCGTTCGGGTCAGCCTTTCCGCTTGGTTGGCGGCGTGGGCACGGTGGTTCTCGCGTTGCTGCTGACCTTTGACTTTGGCTGGAACGACATCGGGTTCCGTCACTATCGCGCAGGCAATGCGCGCTATCTGGAATGGGTCGGGGTTGCGGACTACGCACTCCTGCTGATAGCTCTCGGGGCGGTGGTTGCGCTTGCGGTGCGCAGTGCGGGGCGCAGGGATTGGAACGCCCTCGCCTGGGTGGTGTCGCCCGCGCTCGCCTGTGCGTTTTTTGTGTTGTGCAGTCTGGAGACGGGGGCCGGCGTTGATACTTTGGCGGCTTATGCCTACAACCTGTACCTGTTTGTCCTCGGTATTGTGGTCTTGCGCGCGGGCATCGTGTCCGGGCGGATGGCTACGGCGAACGCGGGGCTGGGCATTCTTGCGTTGCTCTTTACGTTCCGATTCTTTGACAGCGACATGGGGATTCTATTTCGGGGCGTGGCCTTTATCCTTATCGGGATGGGCTTTCTGGGTGCGAACCTGTGGATATCGCGGCGTGCCGCAAAGCAGAAGGAGTTGGCGTCATGAAAACCGTGCAATGGGCTGCTTTCGTGGTTATGGCGCTTGCCCAGTTGGCGGTGCCTTTCCTCATGATTGGATCGCGCGAGGATGTGCTGGCGTCGGGCGTGGCGTACAAGTTCCGCTGCGGACCGGTGGACCCCTACGACGCGTTTCGCGGGCGTTATGTAGCCCTGAGCTTCCCGGATATGCAGCTTGAGAACTGGACCGGTATGTTCTTTGACGGCACCGAAACGGCCTATGCGCTGCTTCGGGTGGACGAAGTGGGGCTTGCGAAGATTGCGGACGTGACGTTGAGCCCGCCGGCGTCGGGTGATTATCTGAAAGTGAAGGCCTATGGCGGCGGCGCGGGAAATTCAACGCTCTGGGTGACACTGCCTTTTGACCGCTACTACATGGACGAGTTTCAGGCGCCGGCCGCCGAGGCGGCTTATCGCGGGCAAAGCCGAACGGAGGAGGGCGCCCATGCCGTCATCCGCGTGCGGGAGGGCGAAGGGGTGATCGCGGGGCTGTACTTCGGCGATCTATCCATCGAGGAATACCTCCGGCAGGAGGCTGAGAAAACGGTGCCTGCTGAGTAAAAAGAATCAATATGCATTGACCACGGAGCCCACGGAGGCACGAAGAAAAGAATACGAGAGAGGGAAGAAAGAGAGGCATAACAGACTTCAAGTTTGTCATGACTCAGCATGGGAACCTCGCGAGCTCTTTTTCTTCTCCGTGCCTCCGTGTCTCTATTGTTCAATCACTTGACCCGCCCATACGCGCTGCCAGCAGGGCGCGGCAGTCCTGGTAGTAACGGATTACATCGGCTTTCTTCTCGAAGTCCATGGCCTCGATTTCCACGATACGCTCGTCGAGCCTGGCGAGCAGCCAGTTTACCGACGCCATGTTTGCGATGGGCGCTTCGCCGCGCATCACGTATATCGGGTTGGTGTGGGCCTCGGCGTCGGGGAGTCCTTTGACCTGCTCGCCGTAGGCCCGCGCGGCGAACCAGGTGGAGCCGCTCAGGGGGAGTTCGAAGCGATAGGTGAGCTTCTGGGGCAGGCGGCCGGCTTCTGTGGTGCGGTCGACTCGGAAGTGCTTTGCGACGGTTCCATTCGCGATGATTTCGACATCGGAAACGGTGGAAACCTCTGAGCGCACGGACAGGGACACATTGACCACCTTAGCGTCCGCGTCGATGTTGAGCGAGTCGCCGGGACCCGCGCCATTCACCGTGAAGTCGAGCATCGGGCCGGTGGTCATGAAACTGCGGCCCGCAACGGCGGCGTCGGTCCAGGCGCGCATGGATTTATCCTCGCCCAGGCGCACATAGGTGCGGCAATCGCCCAGGGCCCGGCAGTAAGGGAAATCGCTGGCGCCGACCGAGGGAAAGCGAAAGCCCGCGTTCAGAATGTGGTACCAGCCCTCCAGGCCGATGCCGCGATAGATGGCGAACTGCAGGAGTTCCACGCCGTCCGTCGCGCCTGGAATGTAGTCGGCGTAGATCTCCTTTTCGTAGCCCCCGTGGGCGTGAAAGGCTTTGCCGTTGAGGCGGTGGACTTCCTTGGCGACTTCGGCGAAGGTGGGCCATTCATTGACCGCGAGCACCTGATCTTTGAAGAGGAGCTCGTCCGCCATGAGCAGGAGGATGTGGCCGAAGGTAACGTTTCGATATTCAAAACCTGAACTGACCACCTGATTGCCGCGCTGCAGCACCGATGCATCGCCCATGCCCTGCAACTGGGGCCACTCCTGGTCCGCCATCACGCCGTTGAACTGTTTCGGATCGTTCATGCCCAGGAGGAAGCCATAGCGGATATCCTCCGCCGCCGTGAGGTCGAGGGCGCGCTCCAGGTCCGTGTTGTCGCGACGGTTCAGGTGAATATGGGGATCGCCCGAATACCAGCCCGCCGCCGCCATGTCCAGCGTGCGCTCCAGGGTAATGGTGACTTCCTGCGTGGCCGCCGCCGCGATGGAAATGGTCTGACGGACGGGACGAAACTCAAAACCCTTCCACACCTCGATGGTGCAGTCTCCAGTGGGTACGCGGACCGATTCGTCGCCATCGCAATAGAAAAACCAGCCGTAGTAGCGAAAAGGGCCTTTCTCCTTGCGATTGCCGAGACGCTGGAGGCTCCAGGGCTGCTGGGCGTGGGCTTCCGGCTCGTAGTAGTTGCCGTCCTGCCCGATGACATTGACGCGGCAGAAGGTGGGCTCGCCGGTAGCCAGATCGATCACACGCAGGTTCAGCAGGGCCGACTGCGCGCCCTCGGCAACGGCGGGCACGCCGGCAACGGTCGCGCCGGGGGCCGTGTGGATGAGCGCCTCGGCCTCGGGGGAGACGGGCACGAGGGGGCCGTGGGCGTCGTCGTGGGCCTGAACCACGCATGGGACTATGAAGAGGGCGATGAAGAGGACTGCGGTTAGACCCACCCGATGGTTCATGGTGCATTGCTTCCTTTGCGTCTTAGCGCCTTTGCGTGCGATGGCAATTCATAATCCTTTATTGTGCACGCAAAGGCGCTAAGGCGCAAAGAAAAAGGCAGGAAGAAGCAATGGAGGCCAATCGAGTAGTATGGGGCAATTGGGTTCAAGCAGGTGTGGTCGCAAATGCAATCGATTGGAGCGCTGAAAGCGATGAGAGTAATGTTTCTGGCCGTACTGGCCATTGTCTCGCTTGCGGCGCATGCCGAATCCCTGAAGTTCGAGGTGCGCTCCGCTGAGACGGGTGAATTTGCGCCATGTCGCATTCACGTGTGGGATGCTGCCGGCACGCCGGTGAAGCATCCTACGCTGCCCCGGTGGCATGATCACGTTACCTGCGAAGGGGAGGCGACTTTTGACGTCGTTCCGGGTGTTTATCGATACAAGGTGGCGCGCGGGCCGGAGTTTGAGTCGCGGGAAGGGACGATTGCGATCGCGGCAAGCGCGGAACGAGTCGAAGCGGTCAGCCTGGGACGCATGGTGGATATGGCGGCGCGGGGCTGGTGGTCCGGCGAAACCCATATCCATCGGCCTGTCGAGGCGGTGCCCCTGCTTATTCGCGCCGAAGACCTGCACGTGGCGCCGGTGATCACGTGGTGGAACAAGACGAATCCCTGGCTCAGCGAGCCCCTGCCGGAAAAACCTTTGCAGACGCTGCTGGACAATCGCTTTATTTACCTGCTCGGTGGCGAGGATGAGCGGGGTGGCGGGGCCTTCATGTATTACAATGCGCCGCCCATGGACGTGACGCAGGCGGGTCGTGAGACGCCCTCCGCGCTGGAATTCGCCGAGCAACAACTGGCCGCAGGGGCACACATCGACATGGAGAAGCCCTTCTGGTGGGACATGCCCGCGGCCCTGGCCCTCGGGCGCTTTCACACGATTGGTATCGTAAACAACCACATGCAGCACGGTGAGATGATGGACAACGAGGCCTGGGGCAAGGCGCGGCCGAAAGAGGACTTCCCCTCGCCGCTGGGCAATGGCTTCTGGACGCAGCACATTTACTACCAGGTCCTGAACGCGGGTTATCGCATTCCGCCGTCGGCGGGGAGCGCCTCGGGCGTGCTGAAGAACCCCGTGGGCTACAACCGGGTCTATGTTTACCTCGGCGACAAGCTCGACTATAAGGCCTGGTGGGAGGGGCTTCGCGCTGGGCGGACCATGGTGACGAATGGCCCGCTGCTGGACGTGACGGTGGAGGGAGAGCGTCCCGGGCATGTATTCCAGGTCGATACCGGTGCCGTGCTGAACGCGGAGGCCGCATTGCTCGGTGCGGAGCCGGTGTCGATTGTTCAAGTGGTGGTGAATGGTGAGGTGGTGGAGGAGAAGACGCCGAAGGAACTGGCGGCGGCCGGGCGGTTTTCGTTGACCTTCGAGAAGAGTGGCTGGTTTCTGATTCGAGCGCTGGGGTCGAATTCCACGACGTTCCGGATCGGGGCCACAGCGCCGTATTATGTGGAAGTGAAGGGCGCGCCCTTCAAGCCGAAGGCCGAGGCGCTTCAGTTTTTCATTGACTGGATCAACGAGCGGATCGTGAGCCTGGAAGCTTCGCCCGAGGAGGGAAAGGCCTCCGCGATTGCGTTGCAGCGCGAGGCGCGGGGTGTTTTTGTCGGGAAACTGGGGGCGGTGGGGAAGCGGTGATAGAACGCTTGGGTTGATGGAATGGGTCTTATGGGTCTTATGGGACCACTGGGACCACTGGGACCACTGGGTCGTCCTTTTGATTGATGCGCCAAAGTTCTGATGCCCCATAATACCCACTTCGAACACGCCACGCTCGCGCACTTGCCTCTCCGCGATTTTTTCCCCATACTACCCGGCGTGTCTCAATATAGCAGGCCCGAATCCGTCAGGAGAATCGCCATGACCTTTGTTGCCGCTCTCGCCCTTGCCGCCGCCAGCCTCACGGGCGCCGCGAGTATGGACGACGCCCTTGTCCGCGCCGCTGTCCCGGAAGACGTAGCGGGCGCTGAAATCAAACGCTATCTTCACCCGAAGGTGCCCGCGTTCTCCGTGCCCGAGTCCCGCGAGGCCTGGGAGGCGGAGGCGACAGCGTTGCGCGAGAGGTATCTCAATGAAGTCGTGCTCAAGGGGGTGCCCGAGGCGTGGACATCGGGCGAGGTGCAGATTCGGTGGACGGAGGACATCGAAACGGGCAAGGGCTACCGCATCCGCAAACTGCTCTATGAGGTGGCGCCGGGCTTCTGGAATCCGGCGTTGCTCTATGAACCCGACGGCGATGCAACAGGGCTGCCGACGGTGCTGAATGTGAACGGGCATTACGCCGAAGGTAAATGGCGCCCGGAGGAGCAAACGCGCTGCATCAACCTGGCCAAGCGCGGGGTGCTGAACATTCACCCGGAGTGGATTGGGATGGGCGAACTCGGTGGCGTGGAGTATTCCCATGACCGCATTGCCTATCTGGATGCGGCCGGCGTAAGCGGCGTTTCCCTCTTCTATTTGTCCCTTTCCCGCGCGCTGGACGTGCTTCAGGCCCATCCTCGGGCGGACAAGAACCGCATTGGGATGACGGGGCTCTCCGGGGGCGGCTGGCAGACGGCGCTGATGAGTGCACTGGACGAGCGCATCTCGGTGATCGTGCCCGTGGCGGGCCACGGCGCCATGGGCGTGCGGATCGATAATGGCGCGGACATCGGCGATATCGAGCAGGTGCCAAGCAACATGCTGACCGTGGCGGATTACCCGCACCTGACGGCGCTGTTCGCGCCCCGGCCGACGTTGCTTATCTACAACGCACAGGACGAGTGCTGCTTTCAGGCGGCCCGGACCCTGCCCGCGATATACGATCCGGTGAAGCCTGTCTTCGCGCTCTACGGCGCGGGCGCTGATTTTGAATTTCACATCAACGAAGATCCGGGCACGCACAATTACGATCTCGACAATCGGCTGCAGTTTTACAAGTTCATCGACCAACACCTGGTGCCCGAGGCCGAGTGGACGCCCGAGGAACTCTCGGTGGAAGGCGAATTGCTCAGCGACGAGCAGTTGAAGGTCGGTATACCTGCGGACAACGCGAGCGTTGTGTCTTTGGGCATCGCCGCAGCGAAAGCCATCACGCTTCCGGCGGTTCCGGCGGTCGGCGCGGCGCGTGAGTCGTGGAAGCGAGAACAGGCCAAGGTCTTGCGCGAACTAATCGGTTATATCCCGGTCAGTCTCATGACGGTAGAAAACGACTTGGAGTCCGAGGCCGGGGCCCTCGCCACCGCCTATCGCCTCAAGAGCGCCGACTGGACCATACCCGCGGCGGGTTTCACACCGGCGGGTGCGGATAGAACAGAGGTGCATGTGGTGCTGAATGACGAAGGCTTCAAGGGGGCATCGGCCCTGTGCAAGCCCCTTCTCGATTCGGGCAAGCAGGCCGTTGCGGTGGCGCCCTTCGCCCAGAACGGCAATCTCGCGGGCGGCGCGGGGCCCTACCAATACCCCATGATTGTGAACGCAACCGACGAGCGCGCCCTGGCGATTCAAGCAGCCCAAGTGGCTGCGGTCTGCGAATGGTTCCGCGCGGCGAAAGCGGTAACGTCGATCACGCTGCACACCGCTGGTCCGGAAAGCGGGCTGATCGCGCTCGTCGTCGATGCGTTGAATCCGGGATTGGTGGATGCCGTAGAGTCCACGGAGATGCCGGGATCGCTGGTCGAGTTCATGGAAGCGCGGGGGAAATACACCGATTCGCCAAGTCTGTTCAGCTTTGGGTTTTTGCAGCACTTTGATTTTGATACGCTGCGGGCATTGGGGGAATAGAGAATTTAGAATAGTGAATTAAGAAGGTTCATCCGGCTTGAGCGTACTTTCTCTTTTGTGGCCAGCTCCGCAAGGATCTGAAAGTGCTTGATTTTCGAATGCTTTGGCCCCGGAGGGGCGGCGGAACTTAGCCCAGGGTGGAGCGAGGCACGAGCGGAACCCTGGGATCTCGATTGAATCCGCACTCCAGCCCCCGAAGGGGGCGACGGAAACCACGCAGGAGTACTACTGTTGGTACACTCTCAAAGAGCCGCGCCAGGTAGCGAGAATACGTCGCTTTGCCAAAATCTCCGTCACCCCCTCCGGTGGTTTTAGGCTATAGATAATCCAGATCCCAGGGTTCCGCTTAGGCTCCATTCGCCGCGGCGAACTAAGTTCCGCCGCCCCTCCGGGGCAATGACTGAAAATGAAATCCAATCACGCGTGGTGACTTGCTCTTGATGCAACTCCCTGGCTCATAAAGAAGCAAAGAGTTCCCAGAGTATTTCCAGTCCGAACGAGAATGTACGACCAAACCGGATGAACCATTAAGAATAGCGAAAGGAGAAAAAAGACGAAGTGCCGTCAAGAGCACCTTCGTTTTGAAAGGTTCCAATTCACTATTCATAGTTCACTATTTTCTTACCAGCCATCCCATTTCCGCCGGGTTCGCACCGCCATAGCCCAGGCGGTGGAGGAGCCGCGGCTCGGCGGCGGGTGCCCAGGTGCGGACCATCTGAGTTTTCTTATCCGCCGACAGGAAGGTGAGTTCAACGTTGACGCGCATGGGACGCGCCGAATCGGCTTCGCCTTCAAAAGCTCCCATGGGAATGCGGAAGCGGAAGTGCTGCTGGCCTTCGATGACATCGCAGGCGGCCTCCCAATCGGCATCGGGACCCAGCCAGACGGTGCGGAGATCGCGCTTGCCGTTGGGGTCGGCGCGGAAGGTGCGGCGCGGATAGATGTGCGTTGGTTCGAGCTGCAGGACCGCCGCTACGGGCCGCCAGTCGGGGGATGCGTCGGATACGACGTTCACGTATATCGCGCTGTCGTCGTGGGTGGCTTTCCATGACCACGCGGGCTCATGCGGGCCCTGGGCAATTCCCGCGATAGCGGTCCACGTCGCCTCGGTTTTCCACTGCGCGCCAAAGTCGGACGCAGCCTTCACTGCCGCATAGTGCAGCGGGCTTTCGACGAGGCCGGTCAATTCCGGGAACACGCGATCGCCCGCCGCGATGGCCCGTTCCGCCTCAACAAACTCCGTTGCCAGCATTGCCCGCAACTGCGCGTCGCGCCATTGGAGGCGTTCGGGGAAATACTTATAGCCTTCCGCTTCGGCCTGAAACCCGAGGTAGGGATTCTGCGCGCATAGTGCCACCACGGCCGCGGTGTTCTCAATTTCTTCGTTGGTGATGGCGCGGAGTTCCTCCAGCAGGGCATCGCCCTCTTCCGCATCGCCGTAGAGCAAGCGCTCGCGAAGATCGTAGAAGCGGAGGATGTTGTAGCCCGTGCGAAAGTGAATGCCAAGGGCCTCGGCGTTTGCGAGATCGAGGAGCCGGTTGGGATCGCCCTCAAACTCGGGCTTCAACGCGCGCAGTACCTTCAGGCCCTGCTGCCAGCCATCGGAGAGTCGTTCGCACAGTTCGAGCATTTCTGGAAGCGTGTGCGAGCCGGAAAAGCACTCGCCGATGCGGTCGCCGCTGGGCGGGTATTCCAACTTCCATACGGGCGACAGGTTCTTGTGCACGGGCTTCAAGTGGAGGGGCCAGCCGATGCCATCGTGCATGGGGCCGTAGTATTGGAAGGCGTTGGTGAGGGGGTAATGGCTGTAGGCCTCGGCGAAAAGTTTCCAGGCGCGCACGACTTCCGGTGCATGCTGCGCACCCCAATCCCGCTGCGCGAGGCGGAGGAGGAAATCGTCCTGGGATTGTCCTTCCGGGGCGAAGGCGAGTTCGCTGGCCGCCGCGCGGTTCATAACGGAAGGGAGGCTTCCGATGTACCAGCACTGCATGACCGAGGTGACGCCGAGGCGGCGCATCTCGGCGTACTTTTGATATAGGTTGCCGGGCACGGGCACATGAGGCACCGTGGAGACTTCAAAAGAGTTGCAGGCCTGGAGCTTCGCACCCAGTTTCCCCTCGCTCTCGGCGACGCCCGCCGCGACATCGCGATAGACCGCGCTCGGGCCGATGTAGGAAAGCCAGTAGTCGCCCACGTGGCGGGGCTTGCCAAGCTGCTCGCGCTCGCCGCCCGATTCGAAGTTGATCTGGCAAATGACGCCGGGCGGCGTGTGCTGAGCCATTTCGCGGAGGGGTGCAAGATCGCGCTGCGGGCCGGTGCCATTCTCCGGCACATAGAGCCAGGAGATGAATTTCGCATTCGGATTCGCCGCGTGCATTCCCTGTTCCATGGCCGCGAGGGAAGCGCGCAGTATTTCGCCGGGTGTTTTGGACGAGCAGGTGGGGCACAGGAGCTTCCACTGTTCGTCTGCGCCGCTCAGGCAGGTGGTGGAGCGCTCACCGAAGCTGATGTTGATCAGTCCGCCGAGGCCGGGGACCTGGGTGAAGAGGTCGTTCATCGCTTCGTAAAGGTATTTTTGTCCCGCTTCGGGGAATGGGCAGAAGAGGCGTCCAGTACCAGGTGTTTTGGAACCGATTTCGGGGTGGGCCACGAGCAGGGGATGATCGGCATCCATCACGCGGGGCTCGATGCAGAAGAGGAACACCTCGATGCCGTAGCGGCGACATTTGGCGACGGTGGCGCGCAACTTTGCGAGGCGCTGCTCGCGACCGGGAGACACGACGGGGGTGAGGGAGGTCTGGACGATGTCTTTGAATTCAATTGTGAGCCAGAGACCGTTCACCCCGTCGTGGGCGATTTTGTTCAGGTAGTGCTCTGGATAGTAGTCCACCGCGTCCATCAGCTCGTCCTTGAATTTGGGCTCGCGCTTGATGGGGCCGAAGAAGCAGCGTGAAATGCGGTTGCGGACGAACGGTTGGCGCTGGGTAACACCGGGCTTCAGGAAGGGGCCCTCGGCGCGGAGCAGTTCATCCTCCAGAAAGAAAATGCCGCGACGGATGCCTTCGGTGTCGTTCGCCTGAATGCGGCACTCCGTCTCGGTTATGGTGATTTGGAAGGCTTCGAAAGTTTCGGTGGGCATCTGCTCCGTCACGATGCGGTAGGCACCGTCCCGAGGGATGGATGCCGCCGTGAAGAAGGTGTCGAGATCCTGATAGGCCGTTTCCAGCACGCCATCGGGATCGGGAAAACTCGCCTCCACGCGAACGCCGCCACGCAACGATACTTCTCCGTTGCCGGGTGTCTCGCGTGACCAGTGAAAGCGCCATTGGATCGGCGCGGCGAGATCGGTGAGGAAGGGCCACGCTTCCGGACCGGGGCTTTCGGGGGGCTCGAGATACTGGGCCGATGCGGTGCCTATCGCAGAGGAGGCAAGGATGATGAGGAACAAGAGGATTCGGTAAGAATGCATCGTGACTTCCTTGGGCTGAGGGCACGTCCAGCGATCGGGACGTGTAAGAGGCCATGGTACCAGTTGCTCTTGCTAAAATCATGGTCCGCATGTAATCAACTCACGCGGGAAAATAGTTTCCCACAGATCCGCACAGATCTTCACAGATAGGGAGAGGCTATGCGCCCCCGTGGCAGCCGCTTCTTCAGTGCGCGATCTCTTATCTGTGCGGATCTGTGAAGATCTTTGGGAAGATTTTTTGCCTGGGTTTTCGCAATCTCCAGCCAGTGAACGACCAATTGAAGTTGGGGCTCTGGCGGGTGGCTCGGCGATCACGTATTTTGCTATCGTGCGGCGATGCAGATACAACCCTCTTCCCGGAAGGAATCGCAGTACCCATGAACCGTATTCACTCTTTCGCTCTAGCGCTGGTCGCCTTCATCGCGGCTACGGATGCCTTCGCCCAGGCCGAGCCCATATTTGAAGAAATCGGAATCCCCGTCATGAAGGCGGGGCTGATGGGCACCATCGTGGGGCCGGGACCGACGCCGGGTTCCGAGCGAATCTACATCAACTTCCGTCAGGAGGGGGGGAAGCTCTTTCTGGTCGCCATTGATCCTGATTCGGGTGCGTCGGAGCAGTTTCAGTCGCCCGTGGGTACGGGCGCCTGGGGCTTTATGGTGGGGCCGGATGAACGAATATATCTGGGCACGCACGAAGGCCCGGATCCCGGCGATAGCGGCCAGATTCTGGTTTTCGATCCGAAAGCGCCGGAGAAGGCGATTCAGGTGGTGGGGCGACCGGCGGAGTCGGAGTCCTATTTGTGGATGTTCACCACGGGCCCCGACAAAAAGATCTATGGGTGCACTTTCCCAGGGGCCAAGGTCGTGTCCTATGATCCCGCGACGGGTGCGCTGACGGACCATGGTGTCATGGACGACACGCAGCAATACAGCCGCGAGATATTGACGGGGCCCGATGGCAAGATCTACGTCGCAATTGGTTATGGGCGGGCGAACATCGTGCGCTTCGATCCCGCTACGGGCGCGCATGAATCCATCCTTCCCGATGAATACCGCGCCCACGAGAAGCAGACCTTCGCGGGGATGTACAAGGGGGTGGATGGCAAGATTTACATCAACGCGATTACCATGACGCCGGATGCGGCGGGTGTGCCGCAGCAGGGCTCGGCGGTGCTGGTGGTGGAGGCGGAAGGAGTCCGCGTGGCAGAGAGCCCGGCACCGGCGGTGAATCAGCTGACGCTGAAAGACGGTCGTCGCGTGGCGAATGTCACCATCGACCGGACCTACGAACTCGTCGCACCGGATGGCACGGTGGAGAAGCGGACCTTCGACTACAAGGGCGCGGGCTCGGGCGTGTTCATGGTGGAGAATGGCCCCTTAGGTCGCATCTACGGCGGCACCTGGATGCCCAACGAGCTCTTCCACTATGACCCGGCTACGGGCGCGCTGGAAAATCCCGGCAACCCAACCGAGGTCGGCGGCGAGATCTACAGCATGCTTGACCATCACGGAACACTTTACGTCTGCGCTTACCCCGGCTCCTTCCTCTCCAAGTGGGACCCAACGAAGCCTTGGATCTATGGTCGCGAGAAGTCGAATAATCCCCAGGGCTTCGGCAACATCGGGCCCGGCCACCTGCGCCCCCGTGCCATGATCCGCGGCCCCGAGGAGAAGATCTACATCGGCAGCTTTCCGGAGTATGGCGTGCTCGGCGGCTCTCTCGGCGTGTGGGATCCGGAATCGGACACGTTGCTGGAAAACTATCCCCAGCTTGTAAAGAACCAATCCATTGTTGCGCTGGCGTATGACTCCACAACCGACCTCGTATTCGGCGGGACCAGCATTGTCGGTGGTGGCGGGACGACGCCGTCGGAAAAGGAGGCGAAGTTCTTTGCTTTTGATCCTTCAACGAAGGCACTGAAATTCGAGCGTGTGGTGGTGCCGGGGGATGGGGCGATTCGCGCGATGTGTATCCTCGGCCGCAAGCTTTACGGCATCAGCGGCGAAGAGACGCTCTTTGTTCATGACCTCGACGCGGATGCCATCATCCACACGGCCAAGCTCGGCGTGGGCAATGTGCATGATATCTCGCTGCGCCCGTGGAAGGATGGAATGCTCTATGGCCTCTCGGGCAAGAAGGTATTCCGCGTAGATCCGACGAGCTATGCGGTGGACGTGATCGCGGAGTATCCCGGCGATATCCGCTGCGGCTTTGCCATCGAAGAGCATGGAATTTACTTTGGCGATGGCGCGAAGTTGATGCGGTTCAACTGGCGCCTGGAGTGATTCGGGAAGGCCTGAACACGGTCGGGCCTATCAGTGGCTGTATTTTTTCGTCGTGGGCGCGAAATTCTCAGTTTGCTTTGTTGTCGTGGGTCTGTATAATGCGCGCGGAGTCGAGAAGGCCGACGGTTGGATTGGCAATTTGAGTAGGTGGGGCTATCTGCAGTGGAGTTGCCTTAATGCTGTGTCCGGGTTGCGCTTTTGGGAAGCGCATGCTTAGCGTCTGCCTTTGAGAAATACTTTCTGGCAATGGGTGGGGTGTGTTTTTTCGCGCCCCAAAGGAGAGACGCATGCAATCGTACGGCAATATTCGCCGATCCGCCTGGCTGGCCCTGCCCGGGCTTACCCTTTTGGTCCCCTCGGTGGCGCGTGCCCAGGACACGCTTCAAGGGGGAGACACGGCCTGGATCCTTGTGGCCTCGGCGTTGGTGCTTTTCATGATGATCCCCGGACTGGCCATGTTTTACGGCGGCCTGGTCCGCACGAAGAACGTGCTGTCGCTATTCTTGCAGTGCTTCCTGATTACCGCGGTGGTGAGCGTGATCTGGGTGGCATTCGGGTACAGCCTGGCCTTCAGCAGCGCCGGAATGGCCGAGGGCAGCCGTGGGTTGAATGCCTTCATCGGGGGCCTGGACCGGCTTTTTCTCTCCGGGGTCAGGCCAGATTCTCTGCGCGGCACCATTCCCGAAGCGCTCTTTGTCGTGTTTCAGATGACTTTTGCAATCATCACGCCGGGTTTGATCATCGGTGCATTCGCGGAACGGATGAAATTTTCCGCCGTGCTGCTTTTTACGGTGATCTGGGTCGCGCTGGTCTATCTTCCCATTTGTCACATGGTTTGGGGCGGTCCGGGCGCTTTTCTCGCGGACCTGGGCACGATCGACTTTGCCGGGGGCATTGTTGTTCACTTGACTGCGGCGGCGGCGGCTCTGGTTGCGGCAATTCTGGTTGGGCCGCGGAAAGGGTATGGCAAGGTGCCCATGATGCCCCACAGCCTTACGATGACCATGGGCGGTACGGCGATGTTGTGGGTGGGCTGGTTTGGCTTTAACGGAGGAAGCGCCCTGCAAGCCAGCGGTCAGGCGGCGATGGCGGTATTGGTCACGCAGATTTCTCCGTGCGTGGCGGGGCTGGTCTGGGCCGTGATTGAGCGGTTGAAGAACGGGAAGACGAGCGCACTTGGTTTTGCGACGGGCGCCATAGCGGGGCTGGCCGCGATCACGCCGGCCTCGGGTTCGGTCGGGCCCTTCGGCGCAGTTGTGATCGGCCTGACTTCCGGGATTTTCTGTTATTGGGCCGCCACGCGGCTCAAGCACAAGTTTGGCTATGATGACGCGCTTGACGTCGTGGGTGTTCACGGCGGTGGCGGTCTCGTGGGCACGCTGCTGGTCGGAGTGCTCGGGTCGGGAACTTTCGGCGGGTGGGTGAGCGATCTGAACATCGTCCGACAGGTGGGCGTGCAGACCTTTGCGTCGTTTTTTACAATTATCTATGCGCTGATCGTTTCCTACCTTATACTTAAGTTCGTGGACAAAGTGATCGGCCTTCGGATAGACGCGGAAGGCGAAGAGGTTGGATTGGATATTTCCGAGCACGGCGAAGTGGGCTACGACCTGTAGTATCTCGGATTGCGTTAAGTCAACGGAGAAAGTGCCATGAAAAAAATAGAAGCGATAATCAAACCGTCGAAGCTGACCGACGTAAAAGATGCCCTTAGCGCTGTCGGGTGTCAGGGGCTTACCGTGAGCGAAGTAAAGGGCTTTGGACGGCAAAAGGGCCACAAGGAAGTGTATCGCGGCGCGGAGTACGTCGTGGAGTTCCAGCCGAAAGTGAAGATTGAGATCGTTGTGGATGACGATCATCTGGAACGGGCCATCAAGGCGATTATGGACACGGCCAATTCCGGCAAGATTGGTGACGGCAAGATTTTCGTGCTTCCCGTGGAGGAGGCAGTCCGCATTCGAACTGGCGAGACGGGGTCTCCGGCGCTCTAGTCCCACGATTCAGGCGAGGTTGCGCCTGCTCGAAGCCTTGACGGTTTCGGGCAGGCTTTTTTGTCGCTTTCGCACGGCGACTTCGGTTTGGAAGTCTTCCGTGTCACATTGTATAGTGGATGCTCCAACATGTCGGGCACAGGAGCTATGGCATCGATGCAATCTCGTTTCAGGAATGCGCTACTTTCCATATTCGTCTTTTGCGGCGCGGCAGCGGCCCTCGCGGCTGCGCCGGAGGGATGGGTGCCCATGGAGGTTCGGGAGGGGACCCGGCCCGCCTTTGACTATGATCCCGCCGGTGGCCCCGATGGCCAGGGCGCCTTCATTATCGAGGCGGACGAACGGGAAGGGCTCGACGGGCGCTGGGTGAAAACCTTTGCGGTTGAGGGCGGACAACACTATCGCTTTCACGCCCTGCGCAAATTGACCAACGTTGAATCGCCCCGGCGATCCGCCCTCGCCCGGGTGCAATGGCGCGGGGCGCAGGATCAGATCGTGCGCCACGACTTCAAGGGGGCCAAGTCTTTCGACGGAGCCAATCCGCCCGTGGCGGAGCCGGAGTATCCGAAGGAGCGCGATACCAGCGCCGAGGGGTGGACGGAAGTGAGCGATATTCTCCTTGCGCCGCCGGAAGCGACCAAGGCCATCGTGGAGCTTCACTTCCGCTGGGCGCCGAACGCGAAGTGCGAGTGGGGGGCGGTTTCTTTTGACAAGAGCGCGCCACCGGAGCCGCGCATCGTGCGCCTGGCCACGGTGCACTACAATCCGAGCGGCGGCAAGACCGCGATGGACAACTGCAAGCAATTCGCGCCCTTTATCGCCGAGGCCGCGAAGCAGAAGGCAACGCTCATGGTGCTGCCCGAAGCGCTCACCTGCGCGGGCAATGGCCTGAGCTACTTCGATGTGGGTGAGCCTATTCCCGGCCCCTCTACCGAGTACTTCGGCGGCCTGGCCAAAGAGCATGGCATGTACCTCGTCGCTGGCCTGGTGGAGCGTGAGGATCACCTGATTTACAATACTTCGGTGCTCATCGATCCCCAGGGCGGCCTGGTGGGCAAGTACCGCAAGGTGACCCTGCCGCGTACCGAGATCGATATGGGCATCACACCGGGCCACGAGTATCCCGTCTTCGAGACGAGCTTCGGCAAGGTGGGGATGATGATTTGCTATGACGGCTTCTTCCCGGAGGTAGCGCGCCAGCTCAGCAACAATGGCGCGGAGGTTATCGCTTTTCCGGTGGCGGGCTGCAACCCCCTCCTCGCGGCGGCGCGGGCCTGCGAGAATCACGTGTACGTGGTGAGCAGCAGCTACACCGACAAGAGCTACGACTGGATGGTGACGGGCGTCTTTGATCGGGAGGGCGACGTCATTGCGCGGGCGGAGGAGTGGGGGACCATCACCGTTGCGGAGGTCGACCTCAACAAGCATCTATACTGGACCAGCCTGGGCGATTTTGGGGCGGAGATTCCCCACAACCGTCCCTTGTTGCCGAAGGGAAACTGATGGAGATCTGGGACGGGCATTGCCACATTAATGCGTACGGCGGCACGCCGACGGAGCGCGTGGGGAAGATGCTGGAGGTGGCGGAGCGCATGGGCGTGAGCAAGTTGTGCATCTATATGGGCACGGAGTTCCACACCGAGCCGACGGCGGAGCAGTTGAAACACGCCAACGACGAAGTGCTCGAGGCAAGTCTTGCCTGGCCCGACCGGGTCTATGGCTGGGTCTATTTGAGTCCCGCGCACGTCGAGCTAAGCCTGGCGGAGCTGGAACGCTGTGTCGCAAATGGTCCCATGGTGGCGATCAAGTTGTGGGTGGCGCAGAACTGCGATACTCCGGAGACCGATGCGATTGTGAAACGCGCGGCTGAGTTGAAAGCGCCCGTATTTCAACACACCTGGCAGAAAATCACGGGCAATCTACCAGGTGAGTCGACGGCAATTGACTTGACGCGGCTTGCGGCACGCCATCCCGAAGCGCCTTTCATTTGCGGACACACCGGCGGGGACTGGGAGCTGGGCGTGCGGGCGATTCGGCCTCACAAGAACATCTATGCCGATCTGGCGGGCGGCGATCCCACGGCGGGCTATACGGAGATGGCGGTGAAGGAACTGGGGGCAGACCGCGTCATTTACGGCAGCGATATCCCGGGTCGGAGCTTTGGTTCGCAACTGGCGAAGGTGATGGGCGCGCGGATCGGTGAGAGCGAGAAGGCCCTGGTGTTGGCGGGGAACTTGAAGCGGATCTTGAAACCGATTCTTGAAGCAAAGGGCATGTTACGTTGAGCTTCATAGACACCAATACCTACATCGGCCAATGGCCCTTTCGTCGTACACCGGAGGACACCGTAGATGCCCTGCTTGCGAAGCTCAGCCACTACGGTGTGGAACAGGCGTGGACCGGCTCTTTCGAGGGTATCCTGCATAAAGACATCGCGGGGGTGAATGAGCGTCTTGTGGAGGCGTGCCGCCTGCATGACAATGGCGTGCTCGTGCCATTCGGCTCAGTGAATCCGGCGCTACCTCAGTGGGAAGAGGACCTGCGCCGTTGCGCGGAAGTGCACCGGATGAAGGGTATCCGGCTTCATCCCAATTACCACGGCTACACACTCGACGACGGGCGGTTCAAAGCGCTGCTGGAGCAGGCTTCAGCCGCGAAACTGGTCGTGCAGTTGGTGGTGACCATGGAAGACGAACGTATGATGCATCCCCTGATGCAGGTGGCACATGTGGACGTTGCGCCGCTGGCGGATGTGGTTGCTTCCGTGCCGGGACTGAAGCTCGTGTTGTTGAACGCCTTTCGGGCCGCGCGTGGTGAGGTGATCGACGCGCTCGTGGCGACGAAGCAGGTCTGGTTTGATATCGCCTGGCTGGAGGGTATCGCGGGTATCGATGCGATATCCAGGCAGATCCCGCTGGAATATCTGGTGTTTGGGTCCTATGCGCCCTTTTTCTATTTTGAATCGTCACTGTTCAAGTTGAAGGAGTCCGCGTTGAGCGATGAATCGTTGGAGCAACTGCAGGGTGGAAACGCGAGTGCTCTACTGGGCGTACATTGAACAGGCACAGTTAAGTATTGACCGGAAGTAATGAATTTTCGCCACGAAGGACGCGAAGAGCACGAAGGAGGAAAGAGAAGATATTTTTTCACAGTGGTGTCGAAGCGTGGTCCGACGACACCAGGCGCGCCTCAAATATAGCCCTTCGTGTTTTCCTTCGTGAGCTTCGTGTCCTTCGTGGTGAAAAAATAATTGGTGGCGGCGACTCAATATATCGCATCCTGCAAACAGCAATCTCCTCCATTGAGTGCAATCGAAAAAGGAGTTTTTCCATGGAATCGAAGAACGAAATGCCCCGTCGGGAGTTTCTTGCCGCCACGGCGGGAATGACCCTGGCCGGACTGGCGGCGGGCGGCGCGGCTCATGGCGTCGAAGAAAAGCTGGCGATTGACGGTGGCGCGAAGGCGGTTACCGCGACGTCGCCGACCTTGCCGCGCTTTGGCGCGCCGGAGCGCGAGCGCCTGGAAGAGATGATCAAGCAGGATACGCTCTTCTACTGGAAGGGCCCCCAGACAGCCATCTTCACCGAGCGCTTTAAAGCGATCTGCCCGCTGGAGCATGTGATGACCTGCTCATCGGGAACGGCCGCACTGCATATTGCCGTGGGCGCGGCGGGACTGGTGCCGGGCGACGAGGTGATCACCTCACCCATCACCGATATCGGCACGGTCATCGGTGTTATTTATCAGCAGGGCGTGCCCGTGTTTGCGGACCTGCTTCCGTCGGAGCTTACTCTCGATCCGGCTGATGTGCGCCGTCGCATCACGCCGAAAACGAAGGCCATCATCGCGGTGCACCTCGCCGGCAATCCAAGCAGGCTGGAAGAGCTTCGCGCTATTGCCGACGAGCACAAGCTCGTGTTGATTGAGGATTGCTGCCAGGCCTGGGGCGCGAAGTATCGCGGCAAGCCCATCGGTACTGTGGGCGACATCGCGTGCTGGTCGTTGCAGAATTCCAAGCACATCACCACCGGAGACGGCGGCGTGGTGGCGAGCAGTCACCCCGTTTTCGGGCCGAAGCTCCAGCAGTACGGCGACAAGGGTTTCAATCGCGCCACGAGCGGCTGGGAGAGTTTTTCGACCAACTACCGCATGAGCGAGCCCCAGGCGGCGGTTCTTGCGGGCCAGCTCACGCGACTGGAGAGCATCGTCTCCACCCGCGCGCGGCTGGGCAATCTGCTCACGGAAAACATCCAGGATCTTCCTGGGGTTACGCCGCATGCGGTCCATCCCGAAGATCGCTGCGTGTATTGGTTCTACATGTTCCGCATCGATCCGGCGGCACTCAAGTGCACGCGGGACGAGTTCAACAAGGCGCTCGCGGCGGAGGGCGTATCCTGCAGCGCGGGGTACATTCCTGTGCCCGTGCATCGCAGTGATGTGTTCAAGAATCACGCATTCTTCAATGGCCACTGGACGATCAAAGAGGCGGGAATGACCGATATGGACTACACGAAGGTGGAGACGCCCGAAGCGGAGGCGATTCTGACCAGTGGCATCCGTGTTGTGATCCACGAGAGCAATACCGAAGAGCAGATTCGGCAGTATGGGGCGGCGATCAGAAAAGTGGCGACCCACTACCGCGCCTGAGATTCAGCTTCAGTGCCCCTGATCGGTTCAACCGCGTCGGGGGCTTTTTTTAGTCGCCAAAGAGGAAGTCCGCCGCAGGTGGAAAAGTTTGCGAGCCGTCGTGGCCCACTTCGGGCAGCAGGCGCACCTCGATCCGGGGGATGTAGCCCTCTTTTCGGGCCCGGAGTTGCGACTCACGCACGAAGCGGTGGGCGTCCAGGAGTCGGGGATCCTGGGTGCCCACGAAGAAGACAATCGGCGCGGCAACCAGGCCTTCAAAAGTCCGGTCGGCCAGATCCGGGGCGAAGGGGTTGGGTTCGGCGCCATAAGGGAACATCTCGCCGTATCCGCCCTTCGTTTCCTCTTCCGGTGCGAGATAGATGCCTGAGGCGCAGGGCGCGGCGCGGGCCACCCGGTCGGGGTGGGCAAAGACGAAGCGCTGGACGAACTGGCCGCCTTTCGAATGGCCGTAGAGATAGAGCTTCTGTGTATTTACGGAAGCGTACGCGCCCAGGGCGTCCACAATTTCCAGCAGCCTGAGATCGCTGCGTGGAAGCCCGATGCCGACGTTGTCCAGATTCAGATTGTCGAAACTTGGAAAGGTGGCCGCGTCGAACCAGGGGGCCACGACCATCACGTTTTCCGCATCGGCTCGCTCACGGACGATTTCCATATAGCGGTCCGCGCTTCCAAACGTGCCGTGCACGGAGATCAGCAGATCGTGGGGCGCGTCCTGGTCGTAGTCTGTGGGCGCATAGACGAGGTAGCGGGTGCCGGACCGGGCGCACGCGACGACCTCTCCGGGGCGGGGCCGGGTGATGAAGGTGTCGCCATTGCGAATCAATTGGGCGAACCAGTCGAGGTGTTCGCGGGCATAGGGATCGGTCTCGGATGCCCGAAGTCGGTTGAGGTCATGGAGCGCGCCCTTGCCCATCAGGCGGTAGAAGGCGCCCGCCGCGATGATCCGGGTGAGCGGTTCCGGGGCGCTCCGCGCCGCATCCAGCAGGGCGGGCGCGTGTGCTTTCGCCCCAAGATCGGCGATGGTATAGGCGGCCGCCTGGCGCACGCCTTCGATACGCTCGGAATCCTTGACGATGGCCGCGGCGACCGGCCCCGCCGCTTGAATACCCCGCATGCCCAGCGCGCGGAGCAGGCGCCACTGAATGCGGACGGACACTGCGGGGTCTTCCAGGACTCCGAGGAGGGCGGGAACGTCGTCTTCCGTGAAATTCGTGACGAGATCGTGGAGCGCGCGAACGCGATCATGCCGCGCCTCCACCCGGAGATTCGCCACGCGTGAAGCGAGCGTACCTTCCTGAAGGGATGTCACCCCGCCCCCGTCCTGCTCAGCGGCCATGGCGTCGTCCTGAGCGTGCGCGGACGCGGATGTCACCAGAAACACCGCCAAAGCAATCCGCCATATACCCGCCGCGCCGCGGTTGATCCGAGTTAAGCTTCGGTCGTCCCACATGCCATAGCCTCCCTACCGCCGCGCGCTGTCCCGAGACTCAATCGTCCGCCTTCTTCTCGGTATTCTCGGGCGATTCCACCGTCGCGGATTCCGCGTCAAGGGGCTGTTCAGGTGCGGGCGCATCCTCGGGGGTCGACGCGATATCGCTCGTTGCTTCAGGTGCTTCCAACGGCTCCGGCGTACTATCTTCGGGAGCCTCGGGCGTTTCCGAGACCGGGGCTGCTGCCGCGGGTTCTTCAGTCGCCACCGGTTCCACCGGTCGGTAGCCCTCGCCGGGATCCTCCGTGGCGAGCACATAGAGCACGGGCTGCGCAAAGCCGTTCTTCAGATGTTCTTCTTTGAATCCAGGTACCACGGTGCCGTCCGACGCGTATTTGTACAGAACGACACTCAGCACGGAATTGGCCGTCTGATAGACCACGATGGTGGTGTAGATGTAAAGAAGAACGACAAGCGTCAGGCTGTTGGGCCAGTCGCCTTCGGGGTAGTGGCCTGCCGCGAAAAGAGCGATGGTGGGAATATTCAGCAGGAAGAAGAACCAGTACAGTCCCAGCCGCGATACGGCGCCCTTGCCCCAGGCCCTGGACATCGCCTCGACGGAGCGCCGCAAGGCACTGAAGACGTTTACCTGATCCACGACGAGAATGGGAACTACAAAGTAGGATACGGTGGACCAACTGCTCTTGAGCATCTTTCGGACCCAGAGTGTGGTGTAGCGCTGGTGGTCGAGAAGATTCAGGATGGGTCCGAAGGTCCAGGAAATCAGCGTCCAGATGACGATCCAGTGGGTGTTTCGTATGGCCTGACGGAATCCGTCGAGGAATTTCGAATCCCGCTCTTCGAGCGTAATCCGTGTGCACGAGGCGAGGGCAACGCTGAAGAACACCGAAACGGCGCCAAAAAGGAGGTACAGGGAGAAGGCGATGAGTAAGCTTCGAGCCTTCATCATGTGCGTAGTGATGATGCTCCAGATGAGGAGGTCGGATCCGATAAGCCACCAGAAAATCGTCGCGATAGCAATGACCGTCGTAAACGGAATCATCGGGAAGACCAGCAGTGTCTTGTCGCGAAGCACGACAATAAGACTGCGAACGCCCAGGTGGCAACCCCGTGCTATTCGGGTAAAGACAGACATGCAAATTCCTTTCGAAGGGTTGAACCGCAGTTCCATTCTACCGCTCACCCGCTCTTTTATTCACCTTTCGGCGAAATCGGGGTAAAGTTTCCCTCGCGCAGGAAGTTTACGGTGGCTTCGGCCGCCTTGCGGCTGTTCATGATGAACGTGTGGGCCACGGGGAGTACGAGGTGGTCCGCCATACCTTCCAGGCGGGTGCTTTCCACGGTGATGATACCGTCGTTGGGCTCGTCAAAGGTGATCCGCTGGCCCTGGTCGCCCGCGATCACGCCGAAGGGCACGTGGGGTACCGGCAGGTCCGCGTAGAACTCGGGCGAGGCCAGGAGCCGCCCACTCTCCCCCGACCAGAGCTGAAATGGAGGACAGCCCTGAAGGCGGCGCGCCAGGACGGGGAGCTGGTTGGGCGGGGCCAGCATCACGATGCGGGTCAGGCCCGAGGGATAGCCCACGCGAAAGCGCGCGCGAATGAGGATGTTGCCCAGGGAATGGCCCACGAGGTGATAGCGGGGGGTACTTACCTTTGAGACTATGAAATCATGCAAGTCGCCCACCAGAGTATCAAAGCGGTGAAAGGCGGGGGAATAGGGGAAGTTCCTCGTCTGAAATCCCGCCTGGCGCAGGCGCCGGCTCAGGGGCCAGAGCGAGGCGCGGCTCCTGCCGAGGCCGTGGAGGAGCACGACGGTTTCGGGTTCCGGGACGTCCATAACATTCTAGTCCTTACGGTTCTTCGACGCGCCGTGACGCATATAGCAGAGGGCGATGAAGTCATAGGCCCCATGGGCCGTCGCAGGCACCACAATATTGTCTGACCAGACGAAAAGTCCACTGAAAAAAGCACCGAGCACTGCGGTAAAGACGACGTAGGGGCGGGAGATATTATGCACGAGGCCAAAGACGAGCGCCGAAGCCGCGATCGCCAGCGGAAGGCCCAGATGCGCAGCCATTCCTGTTTGGACGAGGCCTCGAAACAGCGCCTCCTCGCCCGCACCGGCGAGGACCGAAATATAGAGGAAATCCAGGAGCGTGGCATCGCGAAACAACCCGGAGAGCCGGTCTATGTCCCGGCGCATCTGGATGGTGAAAGGGAGGTTCAGTTCCATGAAGGCCCCTGCGGCGGCCAGCATGATGGCGCCCGCAATCGCGCCGCTCGCCAGACTCACCCCGTCCGCCCGGGCCCCCGTCCACCATGGCTCCTCCAGAAACCAGCCCAGCCCCAGGGCGACCAGCAGCATTCCCCCTTCGACCAGGGTTGCAACTTTGAGCAAGGTGCGCCGACCCGTCTGAAGAGTGGGCTGAAACTGAATTACGGGGTCCGTCATGGTATTCCTGCGTGGCACAAGGGTGGAGCGTGGCGGGTATTGTAAGCGTCCGGCGGCGCGGGAACGAAATGTCCATTCTCGGGCGCCGTGGCGAATTAACTCGGGCGGCGTTCCTCAAAAAAGTTGCATCGCGGCGGGCCTTCATTGCATAGTTTGACCTTCGGAATCGCGGAGTTTCGCCATCGATAGCTAGTTCTTGGGCAATCCGGCTCGGGCGCTTTCCGCAAATTGGAACGGCTGCATCCCGTGCGGCGGAACGATAGAAGAATTCATCATGCACAAGTATGTCATCATGGGGGTACAGGGGTGCGGCAAGGGGACCCAGGCAATCATGCTGGCGCGGGATTACGATCTCGTACACATCAGCGTGGGCGACATTTTCCGCTGGAACATCCAGAATCACACCAAACTTGCCGCCAAAGTGCGTCGCCTGATTAAAGAGGGCAACCTCGTTTCCGACGAGGTCGTGGAGGACGTGGTTCGCCAGCGCCTTCAGGAGCATGACTGGAACTATGGCTTCATTCTGGATGGTTTTCCGCGCAGCCGCAAGCAGGCGGAGTTCTTTCTCGAAAGCTACGATATCGACGCCGTGATTCACATCGACGTCTCCGACGACATCGTCATGGAGCGCGTATTGTCGCGCCGCCTGTGCAGCGAATGCGGGCTGGACTACAACCTGATCCAGCACCGCCCGCGCGTTGCCGACCAGTGTGACGTGTGCAAAGGCAAGCTTCTCACCCGGGAGGACGACAACGAAGCGGCGGTTCGCAAGCGGATTGCCGACTATCACGAGAAGACCGCGCCCCTGCTTGATCTATTCCGGCGCAAGGAACTTGTGATCAAGACGGATGGCAGTCTGACTCCGGAAGAAATACAATCGGACATCCGCAAGCAGCTCAGCATTCGCAAGTCCACCACGAACCCTTCGGATTAATCGATTCGTTTCACCAGCGTCCCCCGTTTGCCTGCGGCCCGGGACTTCAAGTGGCAGATTTTTGTCGGAATTTCCCTGATTTATTTGGGTTTTTCCGAAAAAAGATCTCGAATTCCCCGGTGAGTCCTGCTATGATGCTTTTCGTGAGGCGTCAGTTATAGAGCAGGTTTGTGGTGCTTCAAATCCGCCTGGCGCGAGAGAGTAAACCAGGACCCGAAGGCCACACACGCCCGCCTGGCCCGCGCTCCCATTTTCGGCGTGGCGTCGGGTGCCAAATAACAAGGGGACAGATGCGATGAGATCAAAAGGTTATTCCCTCCATATTCACGTCATGGACGAAAACCAGAGCCAGATGTGGCATCAGCCGGTGAAGCCGCTCCGGGAGTGGTATCAGGAAGAGTTGATCATCCAGGTGCAGGAAGCTGCCGAAGAGGCGGGCCGTAGCCGGGCATTGCTGTATGACGCCCAGGAGACGCTGTTGTGGCAGAGCGAAGGCTCTAGTTTCTAAGGGCATAGATCTCAGCAGCTTGTGGGATAATTCAGGGCGAAAAGTGGCAATTTCGGGGCGTGGGCGGTATAATTGGGGATCGCAACGGAATCGTGTGTCCATGCTCCGTTGTTTTCGCTTCTGGAGCATATTTCCCGCTTCCTTCCCAATGAGATTGGTTCCTATTCCATGAATTTCCGCGACGTGCTCAACAATGAAATCCTATCCCGGGTTGAAAAGCCTTCCCGGTACCTGGGCAATGAGCTTAACAGCACCCACAAGGATCCGTCCGGGGTTGAACTGCGGATTTGCTTCTTTTTCCCCGATCTCTATGAGTTGGGCCTGGGCAATCTGGGGCTGCACATCCTCTACGCGCAAATGAACAACCTGGACTGGGTCTGGGCGGAGCGCGGCTACACGCCGGGCATCGACATGGAAGCGATTCTGCGCGAACGCGGGATTCCGCTTTTTATGCTCGAATCCAAGGAGCCGCTTACGAAAGCGGACATGATCGGCTTCACGCTGCAGTCCGAACTGACCTTCACCAATATTGTGAATGCCATCGATCTGGCCGGCTTGCCAATCCGCAGCGAGCATCGCGACGATTCCATGCCCCTGATCTTTGCGGGCGGCCCGGCGGTATTTAACCCCGAGCCCATTGCGCCCTTTATCGATTTCTTCGTCATCGGCGATGGCGAAGACGTGATGATGGAGATCGCCGGGACGATGCGCGCCTTGAAAGGGGCCACGCGCGCGGAAAAGCTCGCCGCGATGGCAACAATCGAAGGCGTTTACGTTCCAGAGCTCTATCCTTTCGAGGTCATGCCCGACGGCCAGATCCTGCCGAAGGAAGACGCGCCGAAGGTTGTGAAGCGACTTGTGCGTGATTTGGACGGGGCAAGTTTTCCCACGAACTACATCGTGCCCAATGCGGCACTGGTGCACGACGGCGCGGGCCTTGAAGTACTTCGGGGCTGCACCCAGGGCTGTCGTTTCTGCCAGGCGGGCATGGTGACCCGTCCCGTTCGCGAGCGGTCCATTGAAAACATCGATCAGCTCATGGAGCGCACCTTGGACAACACAGGTTTCGATGCCGTGTCGCTCATTTCCCTGTCCACCTGCGACTTTTCCATGCCGCGCACGCTGGTGAAGATGGCGGCGGACCGCGGGCACAAGGACAACGTCTCCGTTTCGTTGCCGTCCTTGCGCCTCGATTCCTATGCGGTCGAGTTGTCCGACATGGTGGCGGGGGTGCGCCGCAGCGGTCTCACGTTTGCCCCGGAAGCGGCGACACCCCGTATGCGCGCGGTAATCAACAAGTTTATTCCCGACGAAGAATTGCTCACCATGTCGCGCGAAGCCTACAGCCGGGGCTGGGACCACGTGAAGACCTATTTCATGATTGGCCTGCCCACGGAGCGCGATGAAGACGTGGCGGCGATAGCCGATCTCGCCATTCGCACAGTGAAGGAAGGCAAGAAGGTTAATCCGCGCGCGGCCGTACGCACCGGCGTATCCACTTTCGTGCCCAAGCCCTTTACGCCTTTTCAATGGGCCGAGCAGATCGGCATCGAAGAGACCCATCGGCGCCAGAACATACTGTTTGCCAAGTTTCGCGGCCAGAGCGACATCAAGTTTGGTCGCCACGAGGCCACCACATCCTTTATTGAGGGGCTGTTGACCCGTGCGGATCGGCGCGGCGCCGATCTCATCGAGGCGGCCTGGAAAAATGGCGCGCGCCTGGAGACGTGGGAAGAGCATGTGAATTTTGGCGCGTGGCAGAAGGCCATCGAGGACGTGAACTACGATGTGGCGGGCCAGTTTCGCGAGCGCGATGTGAACGAGCGTCTTCCCTGGGACCATATCGACATTCTCATTCCGAAGGCGTGGTTCCAGAAGGATTGGCAGCGGGCGATGGACCTGAAATATGCCCAGGACTGTCGCGCCGGCAAGTGCCACCTCTGCGGCGTGATCTATCGCGAGCGCGAGTTGTGCCAGACTATGCTGAAGAAACAGAAGGCGGGCCACAAGATGGAGGAGGAGACGTGGGAGGGCTACACGCCAGCCATGCCGGAGCAGCCCGATCCCGTGCAGCGCGTACGCTTCAAGATCGGTCGCAGCGGCGAAGCGCGCTTCCTGTCCCATCTGGAGTTGAAGGACGCCTGGTTCCGCGCCCTGCGCCGGGCCAAGGCCCCCATCGCGTACAGTCAGGGTTTTCATGCCCAGCCCAAGGTTACGTTTTCCACGGCATGTCCAGTTGGCGAAGCGAGCCGGGGCGACTACATGGACGTCATGCTGAAGGATTACACCGAGGTGGACGGGCTTTTTGCCCGGCTGCAGGAGCGAGTGGCGCCCGGTCTTCATGTATTTGATGTGGAAGAGATGCCCCTGCGCGGCGAATCGCTTATGAGTCTGGTGGAAGGTTTTTCCTACAGCATCATGACCACCGGCGCTCCCGATGACTTGGCGGCGCGTGTCGCGGACCTGATGGCGCGCGACGAAATCCTCGTGGAGCGCAAAGTGAAGCAGAAGAAGCCGAAAAAAGGTCGGGGCTGGAAGCCGCGCGGCAAGTCCACCGCGGAAATGAACCTGCGTCCGCTGATAGAGTCGCTCGAAGTGAAGCGTCACGATGGCACGAACGCCACGCTGCTCTTCACCACACGGGATGGCGCCGGGAAGCTGGCGAAACCAAAAGAAATTCTCGCCCTGCTGGGCTTGCCGCCTGAAATGACCCAGGCGGTCAAGGAGGCCACGTTGCTTAAAGAAGAGCAACCCCGGGTGCCACCCGTACACGCGGGAGCGCTGGCGACTAAGTTTACGGGTGCTTGTGTCGCGGCGGACTATACGTCCGCTTTATGATGTGTGTAACGCGAGAGAGCTGGCAACCCGAGGGTGGGGATGATGTTGTTCGACCATAGTCCCATCACCCGCAAGCTACCGACCGCCAAAGGCGGCCCGCGTGCGGGTGGCACCCACAGTCGGTCAGTTAAAGCCGAAACATTTTGTTAGTGGCTTGCGATCTCTTCCGACAGTAAGCACTCACCGTAATATTTATTCCCGAAACCCCCACCACCTGAGCGCCCCGCGCCCCGGAGATTCCCAATGGAAACCGCAACTACCGCCAGCCCACTGTCCCACGAAGTACTTCGGCGGCGGACCTTTGCGATTGTGTCCCACCCGGACGCGGGCAAGACGACCATCACGGAAAAGTTTCTGCTCTATGGTGGCGCGGTCCATTTGGCGGGTTCGGTAACGGCGCGAAAGAACCAGCGCGCTTCGACCTCCGACTGGCTTGAGCTGGAGCGCAAGCGCGGTATTTCCATCAGCTCGACCGTGCTTCAGTTTGATTATGAAGGCTATAAGGTCAACCTGCTGGACACACCGGGCCACCAGGACTTTTCGGAAGACACCTATCGCGTGCTTACGGCGGTGGATGCCGCCATCATGGTGATCGATGCGGGTAAAGGCATCGAGGCGCAGACCTTGAAACTCTTCGAGGTATGCAAACACCGGGGGGTGCCCATCTTCACCTTCATCAACAAGCTTGATCGCCCGACGCGCGAGCCTTTCGAGTTGCTCGACCAGATCGAGAAGACGCTCGGGATTGCGACCTATCCGGTCAACTGGCCGCTGGGAACGGGACCGGTTTTCAGGGGGGTATGGGACCGCCAGACCCAGACCGCGCACATTTTCGAGCGCACCACGGGCGGCGCACACCGCGCTCCGGTACATACCGGTGGTTTGGACGACCCCTTCATTCGCGAGCAACTCGACGCCAGGACTTATGCGACCGTCTGCGAGGAAGTGGAAACGCTGGAACTGGCCGGCACGGAATTTAACGATGACGACGTGCTTGCGGGCCGCACGACCCCGGTTTACTTCGGCAGCGCGCTGAACAACTTTGGCGTGCAGTTGCTTCTCGACGGCTTCCTCAAGCACTCATCGCCGCCCGCCCCACGGACGACGGTGTCGGGCCGCGAGGTGCCGCCGACCCATGGTGCTTTCTCCGGTTTCGTTTTCAAAATTCAGGCGAACATGGACCCGAACCATCGGGACCGTATCGCCTTTATCCGTATTGTGTCCGGCAAGTTTGAGCGGAACATGACCGTGACCCACGCCCGCACCGGCCGGAAAGTGCGCCTGGGCAATGCGAGCAAGATTTTCGGTGCGGAGCGGGAGACGGTGGACGAGGCCTATGCGGGGGACGTGGTGGGGATCGTTGGCAATGACCTCTTTGCGATCGGCGATACGCTGACGGAAGAGAACGCTCTGGTCTACGACGAGATTCCCTACTTCGCGCCCGAGTGCTTCGCCTATATCGAGAACACCCAGCCCGCCCAGGCCAAGCGTTTCCGCACGGGGTTAAGCCAGCTTCTGCTCGAAGGTGTGATGCAGGAGTATCGTATTCACGACTCCCTGCGGATGGCGCCTCTGCTTGCGGCGGCGGGCCCGCTTCAGTTTGAAATTGTGCAGTACCGGTTGCAGAGCGAGTACGGTGCTGAAACACGCCTGCAGAGCGCGCCCTGGACGCAGACCCGCTGGGTAAAGCCCGGCATCGATCTGGACAAGGTGGCGATTCCGCCGGGCGTGAAGCGGGCGCTGGATGGTCATGACCGCGCCGTGCTGCTCTTTGAAAACGCCTGGGGGCTGCGCTATTTCACGGACAAGAATCCGGAGATACCGCTGGACAATCTGCCCTTCGATTCCTGATGCGGCGATTTCAGTTTCGCGTAACGTAGTGGCCGATGCCCCAGATATATGCGATCCACAGAATCAGGGCGACGGCCGTGAGGTGCGGCGCCACGAAGATGCCCAGCAGGCCAAAGATGAGGATGGCGCCGGTCATGAACAGGCCGATGTTGCGTCCTTTGGGCGTGCCGGCATTCTGCGTGCCCACCAGGGGCAAGGTAATCATGACCAGCAATCCGCCCAGCGCCAGGGACTCAAAATGGTCTCGAAAGAGGCCAATGTTCACGCAGGCGAGTCCGGTTATAAGTACCCCGGCAAGCACGATGGCGTTCCGCTTTTCTCCCTGCGTCATGGCGAGGCGTCCGAAGGGATGGAAGAGTAGAAAGCAATTGGCCAGGCTCGCCCCGACCCAGGTGGCGTAGCAGAAGAGCAGATAGGCAATGACCAGGGGCGTCACATAGGGCTGGAGGCCGGGGTTGCTTTCGCCCACGGCCCGCACCAGGCGGTACAGCACGAAGAGTCCGATGATGATGCCGGTCTGGGCGGCCTGGGGGAGGCTGCCCATCTTGAAGAAGAAGGCGAGGAGCCATCGGTAGGCGAAGTTGCGCGCCTTGAGGGATTCGAGGGCGCCCTGGCGCGCCCATTCCAGTTCCGGCTCCAGCCGGAGGGCCTCCTTGAAGTGGCGAATGGCTTCCTTCGGTTCGCCCTGTCGCAGACAGCTCCACCCCTTGTTCGCAAAGGCGAAGGCGTTCTCGGGGTTGAGTCGCAGCGATTCGCTGACCAGGTGCTCCACGTCCTCGTGCTGGCCGAGCTGGTTTTTTGCGGCGGTCAGAATACCCCGGCACTGGGCGTGCTCCGGGTCGATGGCCAGGCCCAGCTCACACGCGGCAATGGCCTCGTGCCACTTCCGGGTCTGAAAGAGGATGGTCGCCTGGAGTCCATGATGGCTTGGGTTCATGGGGTCAAGCTGGATCGCCCGGCCGATGCACTCCAGGGCCAACTTCGGCTGTCCGAGACCTTCATGGACCAACGCCAGCACATAGTGGACGAAAGGCCATTCGGGGGCACTGCTGGCCGCGCGGCGTGCCGGTTCAAGGGCTTCCTTGTCGCGATCTTCCATGCGCAGACAATAAGCGAGAAAGGCATTGAAATAGGGCTGGTCCGGATCCTGGGCCAGACCCTGCATGATCATGGCCCGCGCCTCGGCAAAACGCCTTTGATCGAGGAGGAGTTCGACCCGCCGCATCACTGCTTCCATTCACGTGCCCTTTCCAGCGGGCGTTGCGCGCGCGGCGCAATGCCAATTACTTGATGTTGAGGTAAGCCTTGATGTCGTCGTAGACCCCGCCTTCATTGGCGAATGCGGCATAGTTGCGGGCAGTGGCGAGCCATTCCCGCGTGCTCGGGTTCTGTCGTTTGAGCGCGGCGAGGAGGTCGTTGGTGCGGATGGGCTCCGGTTTGCCGCTCTTCATAGCCTCGCGCAGCTTTTCTTCGACCGCCCGCTCCACAAGTCCGCGCAGGTCCGCGCCCGAAAAATCTTTGGTCTTTGCGGCGAGCTTGGCCAGATCCAGCTTCTCCACCGGTTTCTTGTCGAGGAAGATCTCCAGGATTTTCTCCCGCGCATCGGCGTCGGGCGGCGGCACGAAGATGATCTCGTCAAAGCGGCCGGGGCGTCGGAATGCGGGATCCAGATGCCAGGGGGCGTTGGTGGCCGCCAGTACGAGGACCCCTTCGTTGGACGCCTCGATGCCGTCAAATTCTGCGAGAAACTGGTTGATGGTGTGGCGGCCGGCGCTGTTTCGCATGTCACTGCGACTTGCCGCGAGGGCATCCACTTCGTCGAAGAAGAGCACACAGGGGGTGTGGGCCCGGGCATATTGAAAGACATTGTGCAACTGCTTCTCGCTATTGCCCATCCACATGTCGAGGATATCGTGAAGGCCAATGCTGATGAATTGGGCATTGATTTCGCCGGCCGTGGCTCGGGCCAGATGGGTCTTGCCGCATCCGGGAGGGCCGTACATGAGAATGCCACCGCCGGCCTTCTTGCCGTACATGGCATAGAGCTCCTGATTCGTGGCCGGCAGAATGATTTTCATTCGGATGTCTTCTTTGACCCGGTTCATGCCGCCGACCGCCTCGAATCCGTAGAGGGGCTTTTCGATGACGAGGCCGGGCAACTCGGGATCCCGCATGGGCGCACTGGCCGACGGGGTGGCGGGTGTGAGGTCAAAGGGCTTCGAAAACGCTTCCTCCACCCACTGTTGCCCCGAGGACGTGGTTGCCGCGCCCACCCGTCCCAGTGGCGGTGCTTCCTTTGGCGAAGATTCGAGCAGAGCATCCAGCGTTTCGTCGCGGAGCGTCGGGTTTAGTCGACGGGCTTCCCGATACGACGCGCCGGCCTCCGCCGGGTTTCCCGTCCGTTGGAGCAGCCTGGCGTGGAGAAGCCACGCTTCGCTGTGATTTCTGTCCGCGGCGAGTACATCCTCCACCAGCACGAGGCCCAGGCTCATTTTTCCAAGAAAGTGGTAGATTTGCGCCAGGATGAACTTGGAGCCGATGTCCTCCGCATCATGCTGCAGGGCAATTCGGGCGTGCTGTTCGGCCTCTTCATGGCGTCCCAGTTTGAGGAAGGTGTCTGAGACCAGCCGCCGCAGGGGCACGTTTTCCGGTGACACCTTGACGGACTCCAGCAGAGCCTGCAATTGAACTTCGAGTGGATCCACGTGAGTCCTCCTGTCTGCCACTTCCGGCGCCCGTGCGGGGCGCCGCGCGCACGAAAAGCGCCACCCCGCAGTCAGGGCATAACCGTAGCACTTCCAAGACTTTGGCCTCAAGCACGACCCGCCGGATGGATTTTGCGGTGGGCCCGCCTGTGTTATACTCTTGGAGAACAGGCCGGACCGGCAGCGGTCCTGGTGCCGCAGTTTCTACAATGGAATCATGAACATGGCCGGTATCGGCTCCATAGGCGCGGCGCCCGCGTTTCTTACGGGTGCGGCGTATACAAAGGCTTCTACATCCGGGAGAACGCCAGACAGCGCGTTGGGAACCAAGTCGGGCTTGGGGGAGACCAATTCCGCGGCCAACGCCACCACCACTCCCGATGAACCGGAGAAGTCCCGTAGCCCGGCTGCAACACGGGAACTCACGGAGGAGCAACTTCGCGAAGTTGAGGAACTCAAGCAGCGTGATCGGGAAGTGCGTAGTCACGAGCAGGCTCACGTGGCGGCGGCGGGCCGCTACGCCAACGGCGGCCCCCAGTTCGAGTTCACCACGGGGCCGGACGGCCGCCAGTATGCGACGGGGGGGCACGTAAACATTGATGTGGGGCCAGCCAACACACCCGAAGCCACCCTGACTAAGGCGCAAGTGATCCGTCGCGCCGCCCTGGCGCCCGCCGATCCTTCGGGCCAGGACCGGGCCGTGGCGGCCGCCGCGACGCAGCTTGAGCGAGACGCCCGCAAGCAAATACAGGAAGCGCGGCAGGCGGAGCTGGAGTCGGGAAGGGACGAGGGCGGCGCGCTCTCCAAGCGTGAACTGGCCCAGTATGTCGAGGCCGGCGGCGGTGGCGGTGTGGAAAAGCTCGACGTTCGGGCGTGAATTTGCGTCAATTCCGGAACACGATTCGCAGAATCGTGTCCACCGGATCCACCTTGAGTCTCCGCACATCCACCGTCAACGTTCCCCCCGCCTGGGTAAAGGGCACGCTTTCGCCACCGGGAACCAGCTCCACCGATTCGACGGCCGCGTCAAGCTTTACATCCAGTAATGATCGTTCGAAGAGCCCCCGCTTTCCCAGCGGATTGCTCAGGATATGCAAATACACATCGCCGGTTTTTGGCTGCCGGACGATGTAGCCCCAATCCACCGGGGCGCCAGCGAGGGGCATGGTGCCCAGAATCGACTCCCGCCGCGGCTCCAGCCAGTCCGCGATTGCCCGATGGAGCGCCATCGTGTCGTAGTCCGTTTCCAGCACCGGGGTCGTGTCCAGATCGATGGTGCGGGGCGCCTCCAGATTCGCCGGGTCCGCCAGCATGGAAACGATGACCTTGCACCATTCCAACGGGTCCATATAGCCCTTCCAGGGCAACCGCCACGCGTCGACCGGCATGAATTTGGGATTGTTGCCCAGCAGGGGCGAGGGCGGCCAGTGGCCCCAGTAGGAGTCGGTCTGGAAGGAGCCGTGCACCTGCAGAATGTCCAGATCGCCGCATTCGTAATCCCGCCCTCGGATGTCATTGTTCACCGTGATCAGGCAATTGGGATCGAGCGTTCGGATCAGGCTGTAGAGTGCGTCAAACTCCGCAGGTTGTTTCAATCCGTCAATCGAAAGATCAAACCACCACAGCACTGGTTCGTTCTGTCGCATGCACAGCTCAAGCGCTTCATGCATGCGCTCCGCGTGAGTCTTCGCGTCGGGCGATAGCTCGCGAAAATCGAAGAAATTCATGTACTGGGCGAACCGGATTCCAGCGTTGCGCAATCCGTCCCGGTAGGCCAGCATGGCCGGTGATCCGGAAATCGCCATCGCGCCATCGGGCTTGATGGTCCACCAGGAAAACATGGTATAGGCCTGCCAATAGTAGCCCTGGCGCTTCAAGAATTCGATCTGCTGATCGGCGTTTTCCACCGCCCAGTGTGTTTCGTCCGAACCGCCATGGTGACGCAGACTGCCCAGGCGGGTGCCCGTCTCCCACCACAACTCCGTCGGGCGCGGTTTAATCTCCAGCGTCAAATCGCGAGAGGCACGATTCGGTGGTTCGGCGCCGTCCGTTACGGTGATCGTCAATGGATGTGATCCGACGGAGCCGGTGCGGCCCCGCAGTTCGCCGTCGGCGGGATCCAGGGACAATCCCTCGGGCAATCCGGCGATCGCCCAGGTGTAAGGCGGCATACCCCCGCAGGCGAGCAGGCGCAAGGGGGACGCGCTCGGATTTTCGCCGGGAAACTTCCCGCTGGGATTGCGCACGTCGAGCCAGACATAGGGCTGATTGTTGTAGCCCGCTGGCAACGCGGGATTGAGAATTTCCAGTGAAGGAGTGGCCACGGGATTGTCGGGCGCGAACTCCAGGCCCTCAAGGGGCTGGCCTTCGTGGTCTGTCAGATTGAAATAGAATCCCCAGTTGCGTCGCCCATTCGTGACCTTCACGAGGACCGGATTCCAGCCCGCCGCCAGCGACACCGGTACCACCAGTTCATCGCGCAATGCCTGCCGTGACTCCGATTGCTCCAACACAACCTTGCCATTAAGCCAGACCGTCGCCTGATCGTTTGCGCTGAATCGAAGGGAGACCTCCTGCGTCGCGGGCGACCAGACATACGCCCCGCACCAGGCGAATTTCTGATCGCTTCCCCCGCCTGGACCGCCCTCGCGGCCCTCAAGAAAGAACGTGTAGAGGTCATTGTAGTCGTCGTAGTTCCGGCAGTAGAGGCGGTCATCAAAATAGCGCCACGTCGCCCCGCCAACTGTCGTGCCGAGCATCGGGGCCAACGTGGAGGCGTCGATTCCACCTTCGCCCATCTCGACCGGGAAAGGGCCAAGCACCGCCCACGTACAGACACGCCGGGCGGGTTCCTGGGCCATGGCCGGGAGCGTCATCATTAACAACATCGCGGCGACGTAGAAGAGGCGATTCATTGGAAGTTCCTTCTTCTCTACGACGGCGCGTGCAGGCGAGACCACAGCGGCCATTGCAGGGGGGCGTCCAGTTCCGTAGTGGCATACTCCACATGGAGTACGCGCCGCCGCTTCGGTACTCGTGCCTTGCTCGACCCGTGAACCAGCAAGGGACGCATTGCGAGCACATCACCCGCTCGCGCGGGGCAGATCACGGGCCGACCTTCCATGTGCATCATCCGCAGCTCTTCCGCCGAAATGCGACCCTGTAAATGACTTCCGGGCACCACCTCCAGCGCGCCATTTTCCGCAGGGCAATCGTCGAGGTGGATCCGCAGTGCCACGATCCCCTCCAAAACCCGCACCGGTGGCTGGACATGGGGGACGCCCGCCTTGATGGACCAGTGGGTGTAACCGGGAATGTCCACCTTTGCATGGACGGTAATGGTCATATCCTGATGCAGCGGCAGGGACCAGTTCGCCTCCGGGCGCTTATCGAAATAGGTGGCCTTCGTCGGGCGGGCACTATGGCCCGCCAGCAAGCGGGCAAGGTCCAGCAATGGAGGAGCGGAGGCGAATCTTAGCAGCTCGGGCTCCTCGGCAAAAATATCGCGCATGGCGAATGTTTTTCCCTGGCGGTTGTGATCGGCCCGCTCAAGTTCCAGTGCTTCCAAGAGTGTTGTGAGTCGTTTGAGAGCGTTCGGGTTGAGCACGTGTGGCGCAACGATGTAGCCCGCGCGATTGAAATCTTCCTGCATTCTGAAGGGGCTCCTGAATAATTCCGCATCCTATCGGAGCACGCGGGCACATCGCAAGGCGTGCGTATGGGTCTTATGGGTCTTATGGGTCTTATGGGTCTTATGGGTCTTATGGGTCTTATGGCCTCCAGCCTCCAGCCTCCAGCCTCCAGCCTCCAGCCTCCAGCTTCCAGGCTCCAGGCTCCAGGCTCCAGGCTCCAGGCTCCAGGCTCCAGCCTCCAGCCTCCAGCCTCCAGCCTTCAGCCTTCAGCCTTCAGCCTTCAGCCTTCAGCCTTCAGCCTTCAGCCTTCAGCCTTCAGCCTCCAGCCTCCAGCCTCCAGCCTCCAGCCTCCAGCCATCAGCCATCAGCCTTCAGCCTTCAGCCATCAGCCTTCAGCCTTCAGCCTTCAGCCTTCAGACTCCAGCCTCCAGCCTTCAGCCTCCAGACTCCCTTCAAAATCCCCCAATAATTGACCCCCTCGCCGACTGCTTGGTACAATACCGGTGTTCAACATAGGTCAAGACCTTCAGGGCATGGTGTAATTCCTGACCGGCGGTGACAGCCCGCGAGCGCTTCGGCGCAGATTCCGGTGAAATTCCGGGGCCGACGGTTAAAGTCCGGATGGAAGAAGGTCGGAGTATGCCGTGCCCGCCAAGAGCGGTGCGGTCAGGCTGCCGGTGCAGGCGTTTGCCTGCATGGGTGGCGTGGCCCCGTGCACGGCAGCATTCCGTCTGTCCATACCCTGTCGGCCCTTGGCTCGCAGGATTTTTTATGCCTTCTGATTCGGAATACATGCAGCGCGCCCTCGCCCTGGCGGCGAAGGGGCTCGGTCGTACGTCGCCGAATCCCATGGTGGGTTGTGTGGTGGTGGCGGGGCAGGAAATCGTCGGCGAAGGTTTCCACGAATATGCCGGGGGGCCCCATGCGGAGGTCAATGCGTTCCGGGACATACCCGCCGAGCGCCGGAAGGGGCTTACGGTCTATGTGACCCTGGAACCCTGTGCACACCACGGAAAAACCCCGCCGTGCCTGGATTTTTTGCTTCGGGAAGATCTGGCGCGGGTCGTGGTGGCGATGGAAGACCCGAACCCGCTGACCCGGGGCCGCAGCATTGCCCGACTTCGCGAGGCCGGTGTTTCAGTTGACGTGGGCTGTTGTGAGGCTGAAGCGCGCCGCCTGAATGAAGTCTTCATCAAATACATTACCACGGGACGTCCGTTTGTCATCGTGAAATGCGGCATGACTCTGGATGGGAAGATCGCTTCCCGCACCGGGCATTCCCGGTGGATCACCTGCGAGGCGGCCCGCACCCGTGTGCATGAAATCCGCAGCCAGGTGGACGGCATTCTTGTGGGCAGCCGCACCGTCATGCTGGACGATCCCAGCCTGACCTGTCGGCTGGTCAACGGCTTCGCCAAGGATCCGACCCGGATCATTCTCGACGCGGGGGAGTACCTCGACAGTAAAAGGCGCATATTCCAGTTGAACAGTGAGGCCCCCACCTGGGTGGCGGTCAGCGCGGACCACGATTATCCCGAGGCGGACGACGTCATCCGACTGCCGAAAGGCAACGGCGGTATCGACATGGCCGTTCTTATGGATGAACTGGGGAAGCGCGGCATTACGTCGCTTTTGATTGAGGGCGGCGGGACGACCCATGCCTCGGCCTTCAAGGCGGGCATTGTGGACAAGGTCATGTTCTTCGTTGCTCCCAAGATTCTGGGAGGGCGCGACGCCGTATCGCCGGTCGAGGGCGAGGGCTTCGCCACCATTGACGAGGCCATTCAACTGGACCACATGACCGCCACACCGGTCGGTCAGGACCTGTTGATAGAAGCCTACGTGCGGCCCTGAGCACGAGAAACGGAGTAGACGCGTGTTTACTGGAATCATAGAGGAAATTGGCAAGGTGGCCTCCCTGCGGGGTCCCGAGCTGGTCATTCAGTCGTCCCTGGTGGTGCAGGATCTTGCCGAGGGCGACAGCATCGCGGTCAATGGCGCCTGTCTCACGGCGGTGGCCTTCGATAAGAAGTCATTTCGCGTGCAGGTATCGCCGGAAACCTTCGAGAAAACTACCCTGGGCCGTCTCAAAGCCGGCGATAGGGTCAATCTGGAGCGGGCGATGACCCCGAGCCGTCGCTTCGGCGGCCATTTTGTCCAGGGGCATGTGGACGGCGTGGGGGAGGTAACGGGGGTGGACGATCAGGGGGAATTTCAGGTCTGGCATTTCCGCGCGCCCCGGCACGTGGCCCAGTACCTGATTCCGAAAGGTTCGGTGGCGGTTGACGGGATCAGCCTCACGGTCGTTAATCCTGTAGCGGATGTATTCAGCGTGGCGATTATTCCCGCCACCCTGGCGAAGACGGTACTGTCCACCCGCGCACCCGGGGACCCGGTGAACCTGGAGGCCGACATGATCGGCAAGCACATTTTTCATTTCATGCAGCAGGGCAAGAAGGAACCGATTTCGGTTGATTTCCTCAAGCGTCACGGTTTTGCCCAGGAGGCTTAATGCTCAGTTCCATACCCGAAATACTTGACGAGCTTCGCGCGGGACGCCAGATCATTCTGGTGGACGACGAAGATCGTGAAAACGAGGGCGACCTGGTTTTTGCGGCGGAGAAGGTAACGCCCGACCACATCAATTTCATGGCGCGTCACGGGCGCGGTCTTATTTGCATGCCCATGACGGCGGAGGCGCTGGAACGCCTTGAGTTGCCTCCCATGACGGTGAAGAACCGGGCGCCCCACAATACCGCCTTTCATGTTTCCTTCGAGGCCGCGTCGGGCATTTCCACCGGTATCAGCGCTTCGGATCGCGCCCGCAGCGTGGCTGCGGCCAGCGACCCCAACGCCACGGCGGCTGATCTGGTGCGTCCCGGCCATATGTTTCCCCTTTGCGCCCGGGAGGGCGGCGTTCTCGTCCGCGCTGGTCAGACGGAGGGTTCCATTGATTTGATGCGGCTTGCCGGCCTCCAGCCCGCCTCCGTCATCTGCGAGATAATGAATGAAGACGGCACGATGGCGCGCCTTCCCCAATTGAAGCTCTTCGCCCGGGAGCACGGCCTTAAGATCTGCACAATTCAGGAGCTGATCCGCTATCGTCAAGCCCAGGAGAAGCTGGTCCACCGCGCGGCCGACACCATTCTCCCAACCGAATTCGGCACGTTTCACCTGATTGTCTATGAGACGGAGATTGACGATCACGAGCACCTCGCGCTGGTTATGGGCGATGTGGCCAACGCCGACGCCCCCCTGGTCCGGGTTCACTCCGAATGCCTTACGGGCGACATATTCCATTCTCTGCGCTGCGACTGCGGTGACCAGTTGAACAAGGCCATGGCCATTATCGCCGAGGCCGGTTGCGGCGTGATCGTGTACATGCGCCAGGAGGGCCGGGGCATCGGCCTCGTGAACAAGATCAGGGCCTACCAGCTTCAGGATCAGGGGATGGACACGGTCGAAGCGAATATTCACCTGGGATTCGACCCCGATCCCCGTGAGTACGGCATCGGTGCTCAGATCCTGACCGACCTCGGGGTGCGCCGCATGCGCCTTCTCACGAATAACCCCGTGAAGCGCGCCGGCCTCGAAGGCTATGGCCTGGAGATTGCCGGCCGCGTGCCGCTGGAGATTCCGGCGAACAAGGTGAACGAAAAATATTTGAATACAAAGCGCGAAAAGATGGGCCATCTGTTAAAGTAGAGGTAGAGGCCTGCAAGGGCCGGATGGTAGAACGACTCAGGAAAGGGAAACGACCATGAGCAACACGGAAGAACACCACGGACTCGTATCGGTTCAGGCCTGCGCCTCTGACGAAGAAGCGAGCATCATCATCGCGTTTCTGGCGGAAAACGGGATCACGGCGAAGTTGGAGACGGACCTGCCCCACAGCATTCTGCCGGTCAGCGATGACTGCGATGTGTACGTGCATGAAGACGATGCCGCCGAAGCGATCCGGCTGATCGAAGAGCAACTGAAGCGCAGCGAAGGCGCCGCCGAGTAAACGGCGCACCCGCGCCCCGAGGAGTAGTCAATGCCCCAGGTTATAGAAGGAAATTTCCAGGCGTCCGGCAAGAAGGTGGCCCTGGTTGCCGGGCGCTTTAACGCCTTTATCACGAAGAATCTCGTCGATGGCGCGGTGGACACGCTGGTACGCCACGGGATTGACGACAGCGCGATTACGCTGGTGTGGGCTCCGGGCGCCTTCGAGATTCCCCTCGTGGTAAAGCGGGTCGCGGCCACCGGCGCCTACGACGCGATCATCGCCCTGGGCTGTGTCATTCGCGGCGGCACGCCCCACTTCGACTATGTGGCCGGCGAGGCGGCCAAGGGGATCGGCCAGCTTTCGCTCCAGTGCAACATACCGATTTTGTTTGGCGTGCTGACCACCGACAGTATCGAGCAAGCTATCGAGCGGGCCGGCACCAAGGCGGGCAACAAGGGCGCTGACGCCGCCATGGCCGCGCTGGAAATGATGAGCCTGATGGAGCAACTGGATCGTGGTTAATCCCCAGGCGAGACGGCGCGGTCGCGAGCGCGCCCTCCAGTTTCTTTTCAGCCTCGACTTCAATGGGCACACCTGTGACGAGAAGCTCGAAGATTTCTGGGTGATCAATCCGGTGAAGCCCGGCGCAAAGCAGTATGCCGAGATCCTCATCCGCGGGGTGTCCCGCCATCTGGAGGACCTGGACAACGAGATCGCCGCATCCCTGGACAACTGGACGCCTGATCGCATCGGCTATGTCGAACGCGCCGTGCTGCGTATCGCGCTCTACGAAATGCGTCACTGCGAAGACGTGCCCGATTCCGTGGCTATCAACGAGGCCCTGGAAGTGACCAAGATTTTTGGCACCGAGGATGCCCCGAAATTCATCAATGGCGTGCTGGACCGTTTGAAGCGCAAGTCCCAGACGCGTACCGCGTAAGCGCGCCGTGTCCTACGTCGATCTGCATCTGCACAGCCTCCATTCCGATGGATCCGACACGCCCTCGCATATCGTGGAGCGCGCCGTAGAAGCGGGCGCGGCGGCCATTGCACTGACGGATCACGATACCACCGCCGGCGTGGCGGAGGGGCGGGCCGCGGCGGCGGCGGCGGGGATAGGCTTCCTTTCAGGTACGGAAATCAGCACCCATTACAAGTTTCGAGAGATTCACGTGCTTGGGTTGGGAGTCGATGAGAACAACGACCCGCTGACAACCGCGCTGGAGGGACTCTGCGCATCCCGTCGCAACCGGGGCAACATCATCCTGGAGCGCCTGCGCGCGCTGGGTTTCGATCTGAACATTGAGGCGGATGCGGCCCACGCGCCCGAAGGGGCCTTCGGGCGCATGCATATTGCAAGGGCCATGACGGATGCGGGGCACGTGCGAAAACCGCAGGAGGCCTTCGACCGCTTCATGAATGCCGGCGGCCCGGCTTATGTGCCGAAGGAAACCATGCCCCTGGCCGATGCCGTGGACTTGATTCACGGCGCGGGTGGCTTGGCCTTTGTGGCCCACCCGGGCCTCGGAAAGACGACGCGGAAGCTGCTGCCCGAGCTGCTCGCGTTTTCCTTCGACGGGATCGAGGCGTACCATGTGAGCCACAGCCCCGGCCGTGTCGAAGAATTCATAGCCCTCGCGCGGGAGCGGGGTCTGCTCATTACCGGGGGCAGCGACTGCCACGGCACGATCAAAGGCAAGGCCCTGCTGGGCTCGGTTCGTACCCCCGTCCCGGTCTACGAGGCGATTTTGGACGCGCTGTCGCGTTAAGGTGAACCAGCATGCCGCGGTACGTTGCGCGGCCTACGGCATGACCTCACACTTCGGCAGACCCGCCTTCAAGCTGATAATACCCTCCTCCGTTACGCCCGACGTGGAATTGATGTAGAGCTTGGTAAGCGAGGGGAGTCCTTTAAAGAAATTGACACTCGCATTCGTCAGTTTCGTATAAGTCACGGCCACATCATAGAGATGCTGTTGCTGTGAGAAGTATTTGAGCCCTTCGTCGGTCAGGTTCGCCACATTGCGCAATTCGAGTGTGCGGAGGTGGCTGATGGCGGCCAGTTCGCGGATGCCGGCGTCGGTCAAATCGGATTCCTGTACTTCGAGGTAGAGCAGGCCCGTGAGGCGACCGACATGGACCATATCGTCATCGGTCACGTTCGGACCGTTAATGATGATGCCCTGGAGTGCATCGGGCTGCAGCGCGTCGAGGGGTGAAAGGTCGCTCACATCATAGCCCAGACGCAGCCGGGCCTCGATGCCTTTCGCGATAGTGATGTCACCCCGGGCATCGCCGCCCTCGCCCCATTCGCCCTGGCCGTCCTCGGTCCAGTTGCGTGTGAAGAGGGTGCCCATGCTCTGGGCCGGGAAGTTTAGTATACGGGCCTGGGGGGGCGTGTTCAGCGAGGCATAGCTGATGGCCTCCGGCGGCTTGTCCTCAATCACCAGATTGGGCAGCACCGCGTTGATGGCGGCCTTATTCTCTTCGCCGAGATTGGAATTGATGGAGAGCTGGCGGAGTTCGCTCATATATTTGAGGTGACTGAGATTTTCGTCGTTTACGATGAGCCGGGGCAGGGTCAGACTCCAGAAGTAGGTGGACTGGAGGGTTCGCAGGGCGGAAAGGTCCTGGGCGGCTTCTTCGGTCATGTCCAAGCGAAACACCTGATCCGCCGTGGCGCTTACTTCGCCCTGGGCTCCCTGCTCCACGGGGAGCCATTCCGCCTGATCGAAACTGGCCCGGGGCTTCACGTAGAGGGCGCCAAGAGAGTGCTCCGCGGGGAAACGCAACGTGATCGGCTTGGAAGAGGATTCCACCACCGTAACCGGTGGGCTGATGTATTTGAAGTAGACGAATACGCCCCCAACCGCCAGCAGGCCCGCCGCAATGACACCCAGAAGCACCGGGACGTTGGTGCTGCGCGTACGTTCTTTTGCCCGCGTCAGCATGAATTCCGTGCGCGCCAGGGTGTCGTCCTGTTCGTCCAGCGCCTTCCTCAGCGCGTCCACATCGGCGCGCGCCTTGTCCAGATTGGATAGTTGATTTTTCTCTTCCTGCTTGAGCAGTTCCAGCTCGCGGGCGAGGGCCTCCTGCGAGGCGTTGGCGTCGGATTTCTGCTTCTCCAGCATGGCCAGCTCTTCTTTGAGCCGGTCCGCCGCCGCCTGATTGCGCGCCCGTTCTTCGTTGGCCTTATCCGCCGCCGCGGTCTGCTCCGCCAACGTCTTCTGCAGGTTTTCAAGCTCGGTGCGCGCCTGGGCCAGCGCGCTGTTCTTCTCTTCCTCGTTGCGCCGGAGTTGGTCCAGTTCGGTGGCCAGTTCCGTTTCGGATGAAGCCGCTTCCTGCGCCTTGGATTGAAGCGCTTTCAACTCATCCTGGAGCTGTTGCATTTGCTCCTGGCTGGCCACGTCGCTATCGGCGGCCTTCTGTATATCCTGTTCGCGCTGGGCCAGGGCCTTGCGGAGGTCTTCCACTTCCTTGCGCGCGTCTTCGAGGGCCTGGGATTTCTGCGACTCGTTCTGGCGGAGTTGTTCGAGTTCGCCCGCCAGCGCTTCTTCGGAGGACGAGGCCTGGGTGGCCCGCGCCTGCAAGGCCGCCAGTTCCCGCTGCATCGCCGCGACGAGGGCTTCCTGCTCCGCATTGCTGGCCTTGGCCTCTTCCGCCGCTTTTTCTCGAGCCAGGAGGTCTTCGCGCAGCGAAACCAACTCCTGCCGCGCATCGTCCAGCGCCTTGTTCTTGCTCGATTCACTCGCGCGCAACGCTTCGAGTTCGCTCGTCAGGCTCTCCTCTGAGGTGGACGCCTGCGCCGCCGCGTTCCGCAGCCCTTCCAGCTCCCGCTGCATCGCCAGCACCAGCGCCTCCTGCTCCGCATTTGCCGCTTTCGCTTCTTCCGCCGCCCGCTCGCGCTTCTCCAGGGCATCGCGAAGGGAATCCAACTCGCCGCGGGCGTCGTCCAGCGCTTTGTTCTTGCTCGATTCGCTGTCCCGAAGTTTCTCCAGTTCCGCCGTCAGGCTTGCCTCCGAAGACGAGGCCTGGCTCGCACGGGCCTGCAGCGCGGCCAGTTCCTGTTGCATTTCCTGAAGGCGCGCCTCCTGCTCGCCACTGAGCCGCGCCGCCTCCGCCATCGCATGCTCGCGATCACCCAACTGGCCCCGCAGTGCTTCCAACTCCGCACGCGCGTCATCCAGGGTCTTGGTCTTTTCCGCCTCGCTCGCCCGCAGGGTTTCCAGTTCGCCCGCCAGCTCCGTTTCCGACTGAGACGCCGCCTGGGCCGCTTCATGCAGCTTCGCCAACTCCCGCTGCATCTCCGCCACCTGCGCCTCGTGCTCCGCGCTCGCCTTCTTCGCCGCCTCCACCGCCGCCTCGCGGTCATTCAACTGACTTCTGAGGGTGTCCAGTTCGCTCCGGGCGCCTTCCAGTGATTGGGACTTGCTCGACCCGTCGGCCCGCAATTGTTCCAGTTCCTGGGCCAGCGTCCGTTCCGACTCCGCCTGATCTTGCACCTTGCTGTGCAGGCCAACCAACTCGTTGCGAAGGGCCTCCAGCGCCTCTTCGCTCAAACTGCTGCGGTTGACCGCATCCTGCATTTCGGCTTCGCGCCGGGCCAAATCCGCCTTCAGGGCATCGAGGTCGCCACGGGTTTTTTCGAGATAATCGGTCTTTTCGGCTTCCTTGGCGCGTAAGTTTTCCAACTCGCGGGCCAGAGCCTGTTCCGAAGCCGCCGCCGCTTCCGCCTGTCCTTGAATGTTGGACAATTCGCCATGAAGCGCCTTGATCGCCTCTTCTTTCTCCCGGCTGCTCGCCTCCGCCTGGGCGATGGCCACTTCGCGTTCGTCCAACGTGCCCTGCAATTGCGTCAACTCGCGGCGCGCCAATTCCAGCGCTTCGGTCTTGCTCCGCTCGTTGGTGCGCAATTGCTCCAATTCCGCCTGCAAGGCCTGCTCCGAACTCGACGCCTGCAACGCCTGTTCCTGGATCGCCGCCAATTCCCTGTTCAAGGAGGCAATCGCGGCCTCGCTCTCCCGGCTTCGCGCCTCCGCCTCCGCCACGGCGCCCTCGCGCTCGTCCAGCGTTGTCCGCAAGTGGGCCAGTTCGCCTCGGGCCGTTTCCAGCGCCTGCGCCGCCGCGCGACCGCTGTCGCGCAGTTGCTCCAATTCCACCTGCAGCGCGCGCTCCGATTCGGAAGCTTCCGCCGCCCGATCCTGGATCGTCGCCAGTTCCTTCTGCAGCGACGCCATCGCCTCCTCGCTCTGGCGGCTTCGCGCCTCCGCCTCCGCCACCGCGCCTTCCCGATCCTTCAAATTCGCCTGAAGGTTAACGAGTTCATTGCGGGCCTGCTCCAACGCCTCGGACTTGCTCCGCTCATTGAGGCGCAATTGCTCCAGTTCCGCCTGCAGGGCCTGCTCGGAGGTCGACGCCTCGGCCGCCTGGCTTTGAATATTGGAAAGCTCTTTGTTGAGCGCGGCGATGGCGGCTTCGCTTTGTTTGCTCCGCGCTTCGGCCTCCGCGATGGCCGATTCCCGATCGGCCAGGTTTTCCTGGAGATTCACCAACTCGTTGCGCGCCTGTTCCAGCGCCTCGGACTTACTCTTTTCCGTGGCCCGCAGTTGCTCCAGCTCCTGGTGCAGCGCTTTCTCAGAGTCGGAAGCGCTTGCGGCGTTCTTCTGGATGCGCTCCATCTCCCCCTGAAGCTGCTGGATCGCCTGTTCACGCTCCGCGCTGATGCGTTCGGCTTCGGCGACGGCGCGCTCGCGATCCGTGAGTTTATCCTGCAGGGAGTTCAACGCGCCCCGGGCCTCGTTGAGTGCCGCCGCTTTGGCGGCCTCCTCCGCGCGCAGGCGTTCCACCTCGGCGTACAGTTCCTGCTCCGAAGCGGCGGCCGACTGGGCGTCGGCGCTCAGGGCACTCAACTGCGATTCGAGCTGGGCCATGCGCGCTTCTTTGGCTTCGGAATCCTCCACCACCTGGCGAATGGCCATTTCCCGCTCTTCCAACAGGAGACGCAGGTTCTCCAGCTCATTCTGGGATTTGTGGAGATCGTTGGACTTCTTGAGTTCCGCCTCGCGGAGGGCATCCAATTCCGCCTGAAGGGCCGACTCCGATTCGGAGACGCTGCCCGCCTGCGCTTTGAGGCGCTCCAGTTCTTTCTGGAGTTCCGCCACCGTGCCCCGCAACTGCGACTTGTCCAGGGCGTCGGCCAGTCGATTGTCGAGGCTGGTCTTCAGCGCCGCAATCTGGCCCTCCTGGGCGCTGGAAGCCTGCTCCAGCCGTTCGACCTGAGGATCGTCCAGAAACCCGGCCAGGGACTGGTATTGCTCGCGGCTTAGCCGGAGCTGCTGGAGGGCCGTATTGCACATCTCCAGCGCTTCATCTACCCGGCTCATGGCCGCAAGATTGCGCGCCCGAAGGTAGTAGACGGCGGGGCTGCCCGGCAATTCGTCGCCCAGAGACTCCACGAGGTCGAGCGATTCAGCATGTTTGCGCTCGCGAAAATGTTGACTGGACTCGAGAAACTTCTTTTCGAGGGCGTTGAGTTGCATGGCTCGCTCCGGATACGGGGTATTTCTCTTCTTATGCGAAGTAGTGTAACATATTATCTGGATTCGGTTGTCAACAGTTATGTTTTTGTATCCAGCGGTACAAAACGGGCAGCCTGAAGGAGAGTCGTTCAGTGGCCGATACCCCGGAACTCATGGTCCTCGCCTGCCAATGCGGGCAGAAAATGAAGGTCCCCGCAGACGCAATGGGGCGCACCTTCAAGTGCGTCCGCTGTGCCGCCCACGTCAAGGCCGCCGAGGAAAACACCCGTCCACTCCCCGGCGTGCAACCGGCCCCCGCGCCTTCCGCGCCGGCATCGGCCTCGGCGCCCGAGCGGAGCGCCCCGACCGCGCCGTCCCGTCCGTCCACGCCGCCGCCGCCCAGCGAGACCCCCGATCCGCCCCGGGCACAGGAGCCCATCGGCCAGCTCTTGATCGAGGCGGGACTGATCACCGAGAGCCAGCTCAACGATGCCCTATCCAAACAGCAGACGGACGGCGGAAAGACCTTCGAAATTCTACTGGCGCTCGGCCACCTTGACAAAGACCAGCTCCACGCTTTCCTTTCGCGCCAGCCGGGCATCGCGGCAATCGACCTTTCCCGCTGCAATATCAGCCCGGAACTGATCAAGCTGGTGCCGAAAAAACTGGCAATTGAGAACCTCGTGTTGCCCATCGACCAGCTCGGCAAGCTGCTCACGGTGGCGATGGCCTGTCCGCTGGACACGGCGACCATCGGCGTACTCGAGCGCGCCACGGGGCTAAAAGTGAAGGCCATGCTGTGCAAGCTCGAGGATATCCACTCGGCGGTGCAAAAGTATTACCCCGAGCGCAAACAGTTCGACCTTACGCCTTCCGCCTTTGACAATCTTCCCGGAGCCGCGGCCCCGAAAGAGAAGGTGGAGGACAAGCTGAAGAAGTGGAACGGCATGCTGCTTTCAGCCGAGCAGATCAAGACGATAGCGGAGAAGATCGCGCCGGAAGAGGTGAGCCTGGATCTGGTGGCGGCCCTGGCCCTCAATGAGCCGGCCCTGGGCGCGACCCTGTTGCGCTTTGCCAATAGTGAACTTTACAGCATGCGCGGGCAGGTAGACAGCGTGCCCATGGCCGTGGCCGTGCTGGGCAAGCCCGCAATCGAGCGGATTCTGGCGAAGTGCCTGGAGCCCGCCGATCCCCGGGGACTCGCCGTGATAGCCCCCTGGATGGATATCTGTCGCCGCACGGGCCAGATTGCCCAGGAGCTTGCCCGGGAGTGCAAGGTGGTGGGGCCCCATGCGGCCTACAGCCTTGGCCTGCTGGCCGATCTCGGTCGCATTGCCCTGGCCATGGTGTCCCCCCTCCAGTACAAGCGCATCAAGCCCCAGTTGTACGGGGAACAACTCGTCCAGGCGGAGCAACGCTTCTTTACGATGACCCATTGCGAGGCGGCGGCCGCGATCGCAACCGAATGGCACTATCCGCCGTCCATCGTTCGCGCCCTGCAGTTCTACCTCTCGCCGACCGATGCGAAGGAATCCCAGCAACTGGCGAGCCTCCTCAGGCTCGCTTCCGGATTGGCGAATATGGACGGCGCCGACACGGACAAACAAATGGCGGCCTTTGGCGCGTCTCTTCAGGAGCTGGGAATATCCCCCGCGGTGCTGGCCCGAATCTCAAAAGGATGAGCGCGGCGGTTCGCGCAACGCAGGAGTAGTCCGATGTCCATATCCGAGGCACTTTCCTTTATCGCGGCGGTTGGAGAATCGCCCGTGTTGCAGGAACAGATCAACCAGTTGCGCGGCAGGGACGTGCTGGAGCGGCTTGTGGAATTGGGCCGCGAGCGGGGTTTCGATTTCAGCGTGGACGAATACCGGGACGCCGTGGTGTCTATGGCCGACGGCGAATTGTCGGACGAGTCACTGGAAGAGGTATTGCGGGAGACGGGCCTGAAGTAGCCGGTCTTACTTGTGGCAGAGATGCTTGGCAACCAGCGGTGGGCAACCGCTGCAGCGGGTATGGGCCTCGGGATCGGTTGACGCAACGGAGTGGGGCAACTGGGGGTTGTGCATGATGGCGTCCAGGCTTCCGTCCAGCACGGAGCCCAGGAAGAAGTCTCTTTCGCCGGAGACCATGCCGCAGGTATAAAGCCGACCTCGGGAATCGACAAAAATCATGCGATGGGGATATTCGCAGGTTTCGCCGTCGGTCGCGCTGGGCGCGGGGTTGGCGCTGCAAACACGCACCCCCTCGTCAAGGAGATCCGAGAAGTCGTCCACACGTTCCGGATCCACGAGCAGGAACGTGGACGCGGGGGGGAGTTCCCGAAGCAGTTGCCGCTCGTGGGTGCTGATTTGTCCGGCGCGGGTATGGAGGCAGACCACCATGCCGTGGGTACTGTGGGCCCAACGGCAGAGCTCGACGATTTCGGTTCGCTCGCCACACAGCGACCCGAGTGTGACCACCAGCCAGTTCACACCCAGCGAGGCCGCCTCATCCACAATGTTGAGCCATTCGTCGCTCGTGAGGGTGGGCGCGCCTTCCACCGGTTCGGTCTGAAGCCAGAGGTAAAACACATCGCCACCGGTTCGTGCCTCGGCCGCCTGGGTGCACTTGGAAAGCCCCTGCCTGATCCTGCGGCCCAGAAGAAAGAACTCCAGGGGGTCGGTTTCAGAAGAATGCTCTGCAAGAGGGCTCACGCGGCCGGGATCTCCAAGTATGGGGGCAATTGGGACGCTATTGTAATAGACCTGCGGTCAGGTTTCAACGGGAGGGCCCAAATGACCAAAACACGTTTAACTGACAGAGAAAACATCATCCGCGCCTCTTTTAATTCCAGCGTGCGAGGATTTTTTCCCACAGACACTGTTGTTCAACGCCCCGGCATGCTATAATGCCAGCGGTTTGGTTGGTGCGGGCCTCTCGGGGACGTCGGAACACGATTTCCCCCGTTGGCCAACACCGCAGGGCACACACCATTTTTTCCCCGCCCCGTGTGCGCACCGGCATGAAGCGCCGCACCTTTCGCATTGAACCGGGTGTTCGATATTTGAGTAGCCAACGCCAGGCCTCACTTGTTCAGTGGAAGGCGAAGGGCTATCGTGAGAATGCCCCCCTATTGAGGGAAAGGTTTGACGCGCTCGATTGCCGGGCTACCCGGGCGGGGATTTTACCGCCCCAGGGGCCATTTCAGGCCGCCTTCGGGCGGTTTTCTTTTTTCTCGCAGTAAATACTTGACAAACTAGCGAGGACTGCGTAAACTAAATACGCAGGCCCGATAAAGGGGTTGCGCGCAGTCAATTAAATACCCCAGTAGTGGGTGCGAAGTGGTATGTGGGTCCGAAGAGGAGCTAGGGTGTATTGCTGTTCTTTAAAGCAAAAAAATCGATAGGCCTCGATATTGGCACCCATTCCGTGAAGGCAGTGCAGATGTCGCGACGCGGCGGGCGCCTGTGCATTGACGAAGTGGGCTACGCGTTAATCGACCGGAATCAGGTGAACGCCGATCCCATCGTGGCCCACGCGGTTGCCGTCAATGAGGCCCTTTCCACGATGAATATGAAATCGAGCCAGATCGTGGGCGCCTTGCCGGGTCAAACCGTAGTTATTCGCTATCCCCGTTATGCCGAAGCAAACCGGGATCAGCTTGCGGCGATCGTTTCGCGCGAAGCGGGCCAGAATATCCCCTATGACCTCAATGAAGTGTCGCTGGACTGGACCCTTCTGGACGAGGTCGAAGAAGCCGGGCAGCGCCAGCTCAAGGTGCTTCTTGTGGCGGCCAAGCACGAAATCATCGATTCGCGCGTTCAGATCATGAACGCCAGCGAACTGGAATATTCCATCCTGGGCGTGGATTCGCTGGCGCTGGCCGATGCGGCCGAAGCCTGCGACTTCTTGCGCGTGGGGGAGACCGTGGCGCTCGTCAATATCGGCCTCACCTCCGCCAGTATTCACTTCGTGAAAGATGGGGTTTCCAACTTTATTCGCGATGTAAACTGGGGTGCCCGTGAACTGGTGCATTCCATCGCCAAAGAAATTCGGTGCGACTATGAAGAGGCGGAACGCCGCCTGCAGGAGTTTCTTTCCAAGGGGCCCGCACCGGTGCCGCCCGCCATGCCCGTCGCCGCGCCGCCGGTCATCGAAAATCTGGAAAGCACCCTGAGCGACACCGCGGAATCGATACAGACCCCGGACTCGCTCAGTGATTTTGGCGACGATCCCTTCGGCATTGCCGAAGAGGTTGCCCCTCCGAAAAAAGCAGCCGCGCCCCTGGGTGGAGGCTCCCTGCTTGATCCGCTGGACGATGAGTTTGGCGGAATTACTTCCGCGGCGCCCATGGGCATGGCCGAAGAAGTGGAGCCGGACATGCACGACATCGTAGCGGGTTCGCTCAACCGGATGGTCTCGGAAATACGCCGTTCCTTTGACTACTATGAGCATCAGTTGTACGAGCGCCCCGTGGATCGTCTGATCGTGAGCGGCGGTATCGCGCATTCCAACATAGTTTGCAACATTCTCCTGGAAGAGCTGGGTGTGGAATCGGTTGATATCGCAAATCCGCTTTCCAGCGCATTGATGGCGGGAGACGAGATGTCGATGGGCAAGATGACCGAACAGCCCGCTCAGTTCATGGTGGCCGTGGGTCTCGCGGCGCGTGGGATGGCCGACCTATGATTATTATCAACCTGCTACCACCGGAATTGCGGCCGATCAAGCGGACGCCGCTGCCCCACATACTCAGTGTGGCGGTCCTGCTGGCCGCGCTCGCGGGCATGGCCTACATGTTCATCTCCGTCACGGGAAGAATAGGGCAGGCCCAGGAAGATCTGGCGAAGGCGAATGAAGAGCTCGACGGGCTGCGCAAGTGGGTGGAGGAATACAACGCCCTCAGCGAAAAGAAAGAGCAGCTCGAAGCCAAGATCGGCGTAATCCAGGAAATTCTCAGCAACCGCATAATCTGGTCCGAACAGCTTCACCGCCTCGCGGAATTGACGCCCGACAATTTCTGGTACAAGCGGATCCGCGAAACCTCCAAGACCGTCCGTGTCGAACGGGTCGAGCTCGACCCCAAGACGGGCAAGGAAGTCGTCGACAAGGATGGCAAGCCCAAGATCGTCAAGGAGAACGTGAAGCGCCCGGTGTTTGAGATTTCCGGCTATGTGATCAACAACGAGCAGGGTTCCAGCCGGATCAATCCCTTGACCTACAACACCACGCAGGATGAAGCATTCAGCAAGATCTTCACCCTGGAGTCGCCCAACATCACGGACGCCGAATACAATGGCTACGCCGTGCGCGGGTTCGCACTCGAATACAACATCAATACGGGAGACGAGCTCTGATGCTGGACTTCTTCAAAGGGACCGTTACCGCAAAAGACTGGGCCTTCGTCGGCGCGGTGCTCGGGATAACAGGCTTGCTTTGCGCCGGCTTCTATTTTGGCGTGTACAAGTCCCAGCAGGCCAAGCTCGTGACCGCCCAGGAGACCCTGGCCGAGACCGTCAGCGAGCTGAAAGAGGCCCGTACGATTCGGGCCAAGTTCGACGAATTCAAGCAGGAAGCCGACAAGGCGACGAAGCTGGTCGAAATGTTTGAAGATCGCCTTCCGGAAGAGCGCGAGATTCCCCGGCTGCTCGAACAATTCGAAAAGAAGGGCGACGACCTCGGTCTGACGGTGGAGTTGACCCAGCTTCCCTCCATGACCGACGCGAACAAGGAAACCATTCCCTACGAGATCATCGCCCGGGGCGATTTCCACGAGATCGTCCAGTTTATCAACCTGCTGGAGCGCGATCAGCGGTACCTGAAGGTCTCCAATCTTGATATCGGCGAAGAGATCGCCGGCATCTCCGAGGCCACCTTCCAACTCAGTACTTTTCGGTTTATTCAACGTACAGATACTGCGAGCGTAGCGTCCAATGAACCAGGAAAATAAGAAACAAGTCATCATAGCAGGGGCCCTCGGGGTCGTCCTGGTCGCCGTGCTGGTGTATCAGTTTCTGATTGCCGGTGGACCCGCTCCGCCGCCCAAAGCGGCGGGCGGTAATGCGCAGGCAAGCGCCAAAGCCGCCCCGGAAGGCGGAAAAGGCGCGGCCCCCAAGGGCGGAGCCAAGGCGGATGACAAAGTGGCCTCCGCCGAGGGTCCGACCCGCCTCAAGAAGGTCGACGTGGATCTGGACGCCCTCCTGCAGAACATCAACGTGGTAACCTTCGTCTACGATAACGAAAAGATCAATCGCAATCCCATGACCCCCCTGGTCGGCCGGGTCATTGCACCCACCACGATGGATGAGAAGGACAACCAGATGGTCAGTCCCGGCATCATCCGCAGTAAATCGGTCAGCGGCATAATTTACAACGAGTTCAACCCCGTCGCCATCGTTGACGACGAGGTTATCACGGAAGGATATCAGTATCCGGATGGTGTCGTCGTGACCCAGATTGAACCGAAACGGGTTTGGTTCCAATGGCGCGACACGCTGATTCCCGTAGAGCTGAAGGAGCTATAATACTATGACCACGAAGCGATGGAATGCCGGGGTAACGACAGTCCTGTCAACGCTCCTTTCGATCATGCTGGCCCTGCCCGCGGGCGCGGAAGCCGGCGCCGCGGAGAATCGCGCACAAGAACAAACACAACGCAGCGCGGCCATACACCAGGTGTCGCGGCTGGCCAGCAACCCGAACGAGGTGCTGGTCCACGTCGAGAAGCTCAACGGTGTGCTCGTGGCCGACGGCTCGCTCCCCGGGGTCATCGAGCTCGTGCTCACCGATACCTACATTCCCAAGGCGATGGCGCAGATTATCGAGGCGAATCATCCCCTGATCCAGCGCATCCGCTTCTCCGAATCCAGTTGGGGCCGCGAGAGCGAGGCACAGATCTCCCTGGAGGTCGCGGAAGGTGTGGAGAGCCGCACCGAGACGGCGCAAGGCGCCTGCACTGTCACGCTGAGCGCGCCGTCCATGCCCGGTGAAGCATTTGCCCTCCGTTTCATTGAAAAGTCCTATCCTCTCCAGGCTTCCTATCAGGGAAAGTCCATTGAGTCCATCAAAGGCTCGCTCAGCGAAGTGGCTTCGTCGGGCACGGTCTCCGAGACGGAATCCTGGTGGAGCGCGGCAAACAGCGCGCCGCGTTCCTCCGCCGTGAATCCCGCGTCGCTCCGGGCGGTCAGCGAAGCAAATGTTGAGCTGGTCGGCCTGACCGAGGCCGTGTTTGGAGCGCAGGAAGACGAGCCGAAGGCGGAAGCTCCGGCGGCGGAGGCCCCGGCGGCGGAGGCGCCCGCGACGGAAGCTCCCAAAGCCGAACCCGAAGGATCGACACCGCCCGCGGAAGAGCCCGCGCCGGTGGAGCCCCCCGTGAAGCGCGAGCCGAAAGTCGTGAACAGCGCGGATGCGAACAAGGAACTTTCCAAGCAGATGATTACGGCCGCCGCGGCGGCCCCGGCTGGCGACGCGCCCGCTCCCGTGGAAAAGAAAGCCTGGACGGGGAGCCCCCTTCTCCAGCCGGTTACCATCGATTTCCGCGACATGGACCTCATCAACGCCGTGCAGATCCTTGCGGATATGGCCGGGATCAACGTAATTGCCGGCACCGACCTCGTGGGAACGGTGACCCTCAATCTCAAGAACGTTCCGCTCATGCAGGCGATGGAAACGGCGCTGCGTATCAACGGCCTGGGCATTGTTGAAGAGGAAGGTATCTATCACATCAAGCCATATCTCGATGCCATTGCCTCCAAACGCGAGACAAGGGTGGTCGATATCGTCGAGTCCAAGGCCGAGGAAATCGTGGCGACCCTCAAGAATGTCATCACGGGTTCCGAGTATGAAAGTCTTATCAGCATTTCTTCCAACGAAACCGCCAACACGGTGATCATCGCGGGCCCCATCGATCAGATCGAACCCCTGGTCGTGATGGCCAAGCGCCTGGACGTGGAGCAGGCGACCCTGCCCACGGTCACCATGCCGATCAAGCTCAACTATGCGGAGCCCGCAGAGATGATGGCGGCTCTCGAAGGCATGATGACGCCGGAAGTTGGCAAGGTCTCCGTGGATGAACGCGCCCGCATGCTGATCGTGACCGACATCCCGATTGTCGTGGAACAGATGACCGATTTGATCAAGCAGCTTGATATGCCGGTCAAGCAGGTCGCCATCGACGCCATGATTGTGGACGTGACTCTGACCGACGCCGCCGACACCGGTGTGGACTGGTTGATGGGCGCGGTGAAAAACCAGAGCCGTCGGGATGCGGCCGGCGATACGGGAATCTTTACCGGGGATCTTCAGGAACTGAGCCTCGACACCGATCTGAGCATCGGCGACGCGGCCGGGCTTCTGAACTTTGGCATCCTGACCGATGCCATCGACTGGCGCGGCGTAATTCAGGCCGAAGTACGAAACAACAACTCGACCCTCCTTTCGAATCCGAGACTGATCACGGTGGAGAATCAACCTGCCACCATCACCATTGCCTCGGAGATACCCTACACCGAATTGACCCAGACGGGCGAAGGCGGACAGCAGACCAGCACCGAGTTCAAGCCCATCGGTACAACCCTCGAAGTGACCCCGAAGGTCACCCACGACGACCACATCATTGCGATGATCGACGCCAAGGAAAGTACGTCATCGCAGGTGGTGAATGGCGTGCCCGTGGAAGACCTTCGCCAGATCAACACCACGCCCCATCTCGCGAGCGGTCAGACGATCTACGTGGGCGGCCTGCGCAAGAACAACGACACCGTCACGATTCGCAAAGTCCCGGTGCTTGGCGACGTGCCCGTGGTGAATCTGCTGTTCCGCTCCAATCAGCGGAGCGAGACGGTGAATGAACTGCTTATCTTCCTTACATGCAGCGTGGTGGAAGGCGAGCCGGAATTGACGGACTACCAGAAAGAGCGCGTGGGCGAAGTGCAGGATGCGGACGTCAAGGTAAGCGCGGAAACGGCGCTCATCAATGACGCCGTCTACCCCGGCGAAATGCGCGATCCCGCCTGGAAGTGGCGCAAGAATCACCGCCCCGCCAAGGGCGAGTAAGAATCCTGGGATAAATTTCGAGCCGCCTGTACGTTGTGCAGGCGGCTCTTTCTATTGAAGCGATCGGAGAGCGTCATGATCAAAGGTCAGGTGGGCGGCGCCGGTACGGGTGCGGAAGGGCTTCACGTCGTTTCGGTGCGGACGGCGGCCTATTATGCGATTCAGTACCCGGAGACCGGATTAAACCAGGATACCCGGAGTCTCGTGGTGCTCCATGGATGGGGGCAGAGCAGCGCGTCGTTTGTGCGCAAATTCGCGAGTTTGAAGCATCACAATATTCTGGTGGTCGCGCCTCAGGCCCCCCATCAGTTCTATCTCGACCAGACCACGCGCAAGGTGGGATTCGGCTGGCTCACGTCCTTTGATCGCGACCGCGGCGTGGCGACGGCGGTGACCGCACTTGATTCCATTTTTCGTGAAATTGAAGAAGCGTTGGGTTTTCCTTTCGTTCCGGTTGTCCTTGGTTTCAGCCAGGGGGTTTCAATGGCCTGGCGATATGCGGCATTCGGCGCCTGTCCCGTGGCGGGGGTGGTTGCCTGCGGCGGTGATTTCCCGGCCGATGTGGAGGCCGTCCTGGCGGCGCGGGGGCCTGTCCCGACGATGCTGGTTCACGGAACGGACGACGTGATCGTTCCCATCGCCAAGGGGAACGCGGCCGAGTGTATCCTGGCCAAGCTCGGGTACGTCCCCGAGACGCTTTATTTTTCGGGCGGCCACGAGGTGCCCGAGGCCCTTCTGACCCGTTTGCCGACCTGGATGGAGATGGCTGCCCAAACTTGAGTTCACGCGCGGGACGCGTCGCGCCATTGCATAAAGGGCGCGTGGTAGGGTATTTTATCCCGTTAAGCTCCCACCCATCCGTGAAAGTGCCGTTCCATGTCCCACGTAGTGCCCCCGAAAGCCGTTCTCACCGCCCACGAGATTTGTCACAGCTATGGCTCCCAGCCCGTGCTGGACAACATCTCCATGACTGTGCACGAAGGCGATCGCATCGGTCTAATCGGCCGGAACGGATGCGGAAAGTCCACGCTCCTGAAGATCATGGCCGGGCTGATGGTGCCGGAGCGTGGCGAAGTAATCCAGCGGCAGGGTATATCGGTTGCCCTCCTGCAGCAGCAGTGCCCACTCGACGAATCCCTCAGCGTGGAAGAGGCCCTGAAGTTGGCTGTGGCGCCCGCCCAGGCCCGTGTGGACGAATACCACAGGCTGCTGGAAGAGATGGGCGGCCTCTCCGATGCGGATCCGCGCTATGGCGATTTGTCCCATACGATTCACGATCTCCAGCACACGATTGATCTCGAAAACGGCTGGAATCTGGAACAGGAGATTCGCCGGATCTCCATGGCGCTGGGGCTGGTGGCCGCGGAGCGAAATCTCGGGTCACTTTCGGGCGGCGAGCTCCGGCGAGTCGACCTCGCTCACAAACTCTTGCAGCATCCCGATGTGCTGATTCTAGACGAACCCACAAACCATATCGACACGCGCAGCGTGGAATGGATCGAGCGCTTTCTGGAGCAGTACCAGGGCAGTTGCGTGCTCGTGACCCACGACCGATTCTTCCTGGACCGAATCGTGAACCGGATCGTGGAGATTGAATTCAACAAGATCTATTCTTTTCCCGGAAGCTACGCCCGATTCCTGGATTACAAACTCCAGGTGGAGGTGAGCGAGGCCCAGGCCGAGAACAACCGTCTGGCCCTGATCCGGCGGGAACTGGCTTGGTATAGGCGGGGCGCCAAAGCCCGGAGCACCAAACAGAAGGCGCGCATTGATCGTTTTCTCGATGTGCAGGAACAGGGGCCCCCGCTCAAGCATCGCGAATTCGTCTTCGAGATTCCCGAGCCTACCCGCCTCGGAAAGACGATTCTGGAGGCGCGCGACATCACCTTCGCGTTGGGTGATCGCGATCTAATCAAGAATTTCACCATGATCATGCAACCCGAAATGCGAGTGGGTATCATCGGCCCCAACGGCGCCGGCAAGACCACACTCCTCAAGGTGCTCATGGGCGAGGGGCGCCCGCGCAAAGGCAAGGTGATCATCGGAGAGAATACCCGATTTCTCTACGTGGATCAGAACCATGAGGATGTGGATCGCACACGGAGCATCATTGATCACGTGGCGGATGGCGCGCGCCACATGGATGTGGGGAAACGGCGCCTGCACATCCCGTCCTATCTGGGCAATTTCCTTTTCGACAGCAATGCCATGGAAATGCCCATAGGCCAGCTTTCGGGCGGCGAGTTCAACCGCCTTGACATGGTCAAGAAACTGCTGCGCGGCGGCAATTTTCTCATGCTCGACGAGCCCACCAACGATCTGGATCTGTACACCCTTCGCGTGCTGGAAGAAACGATTGAGAATTTTGACGGCTGCGCGATGATCGTGAGCCATGATCGTTATTTTCTCAATCGGGTGTGCACCCACATTCTGGTCTTTGAGCCCGAAGGGAAGCTCGTGCTGCTTCCAGGGAACTACGACGACTACCTCCTGTATTGCAGCCATCGTGCCGAGGAACAAAAAGCGGAAGCGCGCAAGGTTGCCCCGCCGGCGCCGGTCGAGTCCAAGAAAGCAGGCGCCAAGCTCACCTACAATGAGAAGCGCGAACTGGACGCCATGGAGATGACCATCGCGGAAGCGGAGGACCGGGTTCGCGAACTCGAATTGGTCGTGCAGGACCCTACACTGTATGAGAAGGGACGGGAAATTGTAGAACAGGCACTCGCAGAGCTACAGGCCGCCCAGACCCGGGTGGAGGAGCTATTCGCCCGATGGGAAGATCTGGAGCATCGGAAGAATGCGTAAGTGACAGTTGACAGTTGACAGTTGACAGTTGACAGTTGACAGTTGATAGTTGATAGTTGATAGTTGATAGTTGATAGTTGATAGTTGATAGTATCGTAGTAAAGCTCAACGGGTCAGGGTTCCTATACGACCCATAAGACCCATAAGACCCATACGACCCATACGACCCATAAGACCCATACGACCCATAAGACCCATACGACCCATAAATCCCCCCGGCGGCTGCCCATCCCTTACGGCGACGTAATCACGTACAGCGCTTCCTCGGCGAAGAGGTTGGGCCAGAAGCGGGCGACGCCCTCGCTATAAAGGGGGATCTCCCGTTCGATCTGGGCGTTCAGGTCGCTGCAGAGCTGGCGGAAATCATCGATTGCCAGCACGTGCCGGTTTGGCGTCTGGTACCACGCATAGGGCAGGTTGCGGGTCACCGGAGCGCGTCCCTCGAAGAAGGTCATCCAACGCACGCGCCAGTGTCCAAAGTTGGGAAAGCTCACGATACACTTCTTGCCGACCCGCAACATTTCCTTGAGGGCCAGGTCCGGCTTGCGAATGACCTGCAAGGTCATGCTCAAGATGATGTAATCGAAGCTCTGATCGGGCAGGGCGCTCAGGCCCTTGTCGATGTCCGCCTGAATCACGGAGATGCCCCGGCGAATACAACTCACGACGCTGCCCTGGGCCACTTCGAGGCCCACGGCCTGCACGTTTTTTTTCGCAATGAGCTTGCAGAGCAGTTCGCCATCGCCACAGCCGATATCCAGCACGCGGCTGCCGCTTTCCACCAGGTTCACGATCATTTCGTAGTCGACGCGGTGGCCTTCGTAGATGTTTTCCATCGCCGCCGTCGGGGGCGCGGACTCGGTCTCGGAGTCCGCGCTCAGGTGTTGCGTGCGCACCAGTTCCGGGTTCTTTGTGTGATCGAGGAAGCCCCGGACAATTTTCGAGATCACGCCGACTTCCAGCAGAAAGGCGTCGTGCCCGTAGTCGGACTGAATGTTGCAGTAGCTCACATTCTTCTTCTGCCGGGCCAGTGTATAGACAATCTCCTGGGAGAAGTAGGGCGGGTAGAGCCAGTCCGACGAGAAAGAAATGACGAGTACCTTGCCGAGGACACGTTTCATCGCTTCATCGAGGGAGCCATAAGTTGCCGCAATGTCGAAATAGTCCAGCGCCTTGGTGACGTAAAGATAGGTGTTGGCGTCGAAGCGGTTTACAAATTGCTCGCCCTGATAGTCCAGGTAGGTCTCCACGGCGAATTCACTGTCGAAGTCATATTGGAGCGCCTCGGCGCTGCGGAGGCTCCGGCCGAATTTCATCCGCATCGATTCTTCGGAGAGATAGGTGATGTGGGCGAGCATCCGCGCGATGGCCAGGCCCTGGGCCGGTCCCTCGGTGCCGTAGTAGTCTCCGCCGTTAAAGGAGCGGTCCGCTTGAATCGCGTGGCGGCCCACGGCGTCGAAGGCGATCTGCTGGGCGCCGCTGAGATGGGTCGACGCGATGATCATCACCGACTCCACGGCATCGGGATAACGCGTGGCCCACTCCAGGGCCTGCATTCCGCCCATGGAACCGCCGGCCACGGCCAGGAGCTTTGAGATTCCCAGATGTTGCACGAGATGGTATTGCGCGACGACCATGTCGCCGATGGTGATTACGGGGAAATCCAGGCCGTACGGCTTGCCCGTCGCCGGGTTGATCGAGGAGGGGCCCGTGGATCCCATGCAGCCGCCGAGCACGTTGGAGCAGACGACAAAGTACTTGTTCGTATCGAAGGCTTTTCCCGGCCCCACCATGGAGTCCCACCAGCCCGGCTTGGCGTCGGATTCCGAATGGCGACCGGCCGCGTGGGCGTCGCCCGACAAGGCATGGGTCAACAGCACCGCGTTGCTCTGGTTCTCGTCCAGCGTGCCGTAGGTCTCATAGGCCAGCGTGATGGGGCCGAGGGTGGCTCCGCTGGCCAGTTTCAACGGGTGGGGCGGCTCCGCAAAGGTAAAGTGGCGCACCTCTACAATGCCGACCGAATCCTCTTCAACCATGGAGTACCTTCTGACCGCGTATGAACGCGGTTCCCTTTCTCAATGCCGCGACGCGGCCAGCGCCTGGGCAAAGTCCGCAATGATATCGTCCACCCCTTCAATTCCCACCGACACGCGAATGTAGTCCGGCGTGACCCCGGCGGCGGCCTGCTCGGCCTCGCTCAATTGCTGGTGGGTCGTCGTGGCGGGATGGATCACGAGGGTTTTCGCATCCAGCACATTGGCCAGATGGGAGGCCAGTTTGCAGCTATTGATAAACGTAATGGCGGCCTCCCGTCCTCCCTTGATGCCGAAGCCCAGAATCGCGCCCTGGCCCTTCGGCAGATAGCGCATCGCACGGGCGTGGTCCTTGTGGCTTTCCAATCCGGGGTAATTCACCCAGGAGACGGCCTCGTGTCCTTCCAGGAAGCGGGCCACCTTGAGGGCGTTCTCGCAGTGGCGCGGGGCGCGGAGGTGAATGGTCTCCAGTCCCTGAAGCAGGAGAAACGCATTGAAGGGGGAGAGGCAGGCGCCCATGTCGCGCAGGAGGGTCACCCGCGCTTTGAGGATATAGCTGATGTTGCCGATACCGCTGAAGTGCTCGTAAAACTTCATGCCGTGGTAGCTGGGGTTCGGCTCGGTCAGTTCGGGGAATTTGCCGTTGTTCCAGTCAAACCTGCAACTGTCGACAATTACACCGCCGATCGAGGTGCCGTGCCCGCCGATCATCTTGGTTGCGGAATGGACCACGATATCCGCGCCGTGTTCGATCGGGCGGAAGAGCAGGGGAGAGGTGACCGTGTTGTCGACGATCAGAGGAATCCCGTGATCGTGGGCCACCTTCGCCACGGCTTCGAAGTCCAGCACGTCGTTGGCGGGGTTGCCGATGCTCTCCACAAATACAAAACGCGTGTTGGCGTCGATGGCCGCCGCCACGTTGGCCGGGTTGCTCGCATCGACGAAGCGCGCCTCGATCCCGAAGTCGTGGAAGGTATGGGCGAAGAGGTTGTAGGTGCCCCCGTAGAGCGTCTTCGACGAGACGAAATTTTGCCCGTTGCGGCAGATATTCAGGCAGGCCGCCGTGATCGCGGCCGAACCCGAGGCAAAGCCCAGACCCAGGACGCCGCCTTCCAGCGCGGCGACGCGCTTCTCGAAAACGTCCACGGTGGGGTTCATGATCCGGGAATAGATGTTGCCGAATTCATTCAGTGCGAAAAGATTGGCCGCATGTTCGTGATCGTGAAACACATAGGACGTCGTCTGATAGATGGGCACGGCGCGCGACCCGGTGGTGGGGTCCACCTCCTGCCCCGCATGCAGCGCCAGGGTATCGAGGGAGAGTGAGTCAGACATGGTTTCCGGTTCCTCCGAAGACGGTGTTGTGGCCAATACATTGGGCCGCGAGTATAACATATCTCCCGCGCCCGGCCGGACATGAAAAAGCCGGACGCAAAGGTGATCGCGTCCGGCGGAATCCTTCCGGTCTGAATCAGCTCTCCTGAAAGAGGGGCGTGGAGAGATAGCGCTCACCCGAGTCGGGCAGCACCACAACGATAGACTTGCCCGCATAGGCGTCCTGGCTGGCGAGGCGCAGGGCGACGGCGGCGGCGGCGCCGCAACTGATGCCGCAGATGATGCCCTCTTCACGGGCCAGACGCCGCGCGGTGGCGAAGGCCTCGTCGTCCGAAATCTTCTCGACCTTGTCCACCAGGCTCATGTCCAGGATATCCGGCTTGAAGCCCGCGCCGATGCCCTGCACCTTGTGTTTGCCGGGGGAGCCACCGCTCAGCACGGGGCTGTTCTCCGGCTCCACGGCCACAGTCTCGATGGCCTTGCCCTGGTCTTTCTTGATGTACTGGGACACGCCGGTGATGGTGCCGCCCGTGCCCACGCCCGCCACGAACACATCGATCTGGCCATTGGTGTCGTTCCAGATTTCCGGGCCGGTGGTCTTGCGGTGGATGGCCGGATTGGCCGGATTCTTGAACTGTTGAGGCAGGAAATAATCGGGGTTTTCCGCCGCGATCTTCTCCGCTTCCGCGATGGCGCCGGGCATGCCTTTGTCGCCGGGCGTGAGCACGAGATCGGCGCCGAAGGCCTTCAGCATGCTGCGCCGTTCCAGACTCATGGTTTCCGGCATGGTCAGGATGAGCTTGTACCCGCGCGCCGCGGCCACGAAGGCCAGGGCGATTCCCGTATTGCCGGAGGTGGGCTCCACAATCGTGCCGCCGGGCTGGAGGATTCCCCGTTCCTCGGCGTCCCAGATCATGGCGGCGCCGATACGGCACTTCACGGAGTAGGCGGGGTTGCGGCCCTCGATCTTGGCGTACACATTCTCGGTCTTGAGGCCTTTGGCGAGCTTGTGCAGCTTCACCAGCGGGGTGTTGCCGATACTTCGGCTGTTGTCTTCGAAAATAGACATTAGAGTGGCTCCTCCTGTTGGATTTCTTGCCGGGAAAAATGGAAAGCTGCCTGGCAGCCGCCGCGGGCCTGTCCTCTGGATTTGCCTTGTGGTCCAGCCCGGCGAGGGCGCGCGCGACGTGTCAAACGCACGCACCGGTCATGCTAGCATCCCCCAACGTCCATTTCAATCCCCTTTTTCCTTGCCCGGCGCGGTCCCAACGATTAAAATGTCCGGCGGAGCGCTCCTGGTATCGGGGGCCTTGCCGGGGAATCGATTCGGATCCATGAACTTGACATTCAACTGCATCGTGCTCATCAGCGCGCTGGTCTCCGCCGCCAGCGGACCCGTTGCCCTAGACAACGGGAAAATCCGCATCGAGCTCGACAGTCGCACTTTTTCCGTTCGCTTCGTGGGGGTGCCCGGGGGGCGCAACTTCCTGGAGCCGGTGCACTTGACGCCCGCCGAGCTGGACGGGCGCGGCTGGATCGAACCGGGCGGGCTCGTGACCGACGTGCTGCCCACCCGGCCTGAAGATGTCGTACTGCGCCGCGGTCCCGCCGAACTTATCGAGCGCGAAGACGACTACGTTCTCCTGCTCGGCCCCGAGCAGCCGGAGTCGCACTGGCGGGTAAAGAAAGAGGTTCAACTGGCGAGGGACACGGCCGCACTGACCTACAAGGTAACGGTGCTCAGTTCGTTGAAGGAAGAGCGGGACGTGCGCATTCGCAATACGGCCAGAATCGCCTGGAGCGGCGCGCTGCTGGCTCCGGTCGACGGGGGCCCCATGAAGCTGGTCCGGGGCCGATTCGAGGGCGTCGATAAGATCCTGAAATACCCCGAGGATTCCTATGTGCTGCCCCTGCGCGCAAAAACCAGGCGCTCGCGGGCTGTATTGGCCTCGCCTGCGAGCGAGCTGACGATGAACACGGAGTTTGGCGTGTGGACCCGGCGACTCGAAATTCAGAGTGCACTGGAAGAGCCCGAAAGCGAGAATCGCATGGGGATGATGGCCCTGCTGGATGACGACACGCACATCTATGAATCCGCCCTGGAAGGGGCGCAATCGGGCGTGAACGTGGGTGCGCCCCTCGTGGTGATAGAGCATTGGACCATTGGCCCGCCCGCTGCCATTGCGGTTCATAAGGAGCCCATTGGCGACGAGATTTTCGTAGAGGAACTGCCATGAAGGCCCGGTCCACTTCCCCGTTGGCGGGGCTGCTGGGAAGCCCCGTTTCCCGCGCGGTGCTGGCACTGGCCGCCGTGATTATGATTGGGGCCCTCTTCCACGCGGACGGCGCTTTCTATGCCTGGCACACCCATCGCGACATGCTGCGCCAGGTTTCGGTCTACGGGATTCTGGCCTGCGGTATGACCCTCGTTATCATCGCCGCCGGAATCGATCTCTCGGTGGGCAGCGTCCTCGGGCTCGTCGCCGTGCTGTTTTCCATACTCACCATCCACTGGGGATGGAGCGCCTGGCTGGCCACGCCCCTGTGTCTTGCCGCAGGCGCCGGCTGTGGACTGCTCTCGGGGACGCTGATCGCGCGCTATACCCTTCAGCCCTTCATTGTCACCCTGGCCATGATGGTGTTCGCGCGGGGGCTCGCCAAGCATATTTCCGGCGGGAAAAAGATCTCCACCTACGTCGAGCTGCCCGGCGGCGGCTTCGAAAACCGGGAACTTCCCGCCGTTTTTTCAGCTATTGACACCCGGGTGTTGGGTGGAAACCTGGCCGTTGTGACCATCATCTTCCTAGTCTGTGTTGCCCTGGCCTGGTTTGTATTGGCCCGCACCCGCGCCGGTCGCCAGCTCTACGCCGTGGGTGGCAATGAAACCGCCGCCCATCTTTCAGGCATATCGGTCACACGGGTGAAGCTTCTGGCCTACGGGGCGAGTGGCGTGTTCGCGGCTATCGCCGGCATATGCCAGGCGGCTCAGGAAACTCAGGGCGATCCCGAAGCGGGATCGGCCTACGAGCTCAGCGCCATTGCGATCGTGGTTATCGGCGGCACCAATCTAATGGGCGGGCGCGGCAGCGTGCTCCTGACATTGCTGGGAGCGCTCACAATAGGGTATCTTGAGAAGATTCTGAGTTTGAACGCCGTGGGCGAAGCCAGTCGGCTCATGCTGACCGGCGCCATCATTGTGGCGGCCGTGCTTCTGCAGCGGCGGAGAAGCCCCTGAGCGGGGTATCGGGAGAGAGAAATGCACATGGGCAAATCGATTCAGCATTCCGTGGCGTGGCTGCTGCTGGCGGCGGTGATGGTGTCGGGCTGCGGCGGAAGCGGCGCGCCCGATGGGGGGCCGCAAGTGGCCCAGCCCGCATCGGAACAGACCGCCAAAGTCATCGGCATGAGCCAGTGCAATCTTGCCGAGCCCTGGCGCGTGCAGATGAACAGCGATATTGCGGCGGCCGCGGCCATGCACCCGGAACTCGATGTCCAGTTCAAGGACGCCCAGAACGATACCCTCGTGCAGCGCGCCCACATCGAAGAGTTTGTGAATCAGGGCGTGGACGTGTTGATTTGCAGCCCCAAAGAAGCCGGTCCCCTCACCGAGCCGCTGAAGAAAGCCTTTGACGCGGGGATTCCCGTGATTATCCTGGATCGCGCCGTTCAGGGCGACAGCTACACACAGTTTATCGGCGCGGACAACAAGATCATCGGCGAGGCGGCGGGCCGCTGGGTTGCGGAGGCCCTGAAAGCAGGCGGAAAGGTCGTGGAACTGAAAGGTCTGATGACCAGCACGCCCGGCCAGGATCGGAACAGCGGATTCCGCAAGGGCATCGAGGGCAGCCCGCTCGAAGTCGTTTTTGAGGCCGACATGCAATGGCTGGAGCCCGAAGCTCGAAAGGAGATGGAATCCGCGCTGGCGCGCTTCGACAAGATCGATCTCGTCTACGCCCACAACGATCCGGCCGCCCACGGCGCATGGCTGGCGGCGAAGGCTGCGGGCCGGGAAAATGAAATGCGATTTGTGGGGATTGATGGGTTGCCCCATGAAGGCTTGCAGTATGTCCGCGAGGGCATCCTCGACGTCTGTTTCGAATATCCCACCGGCGGGGGACAGGCCATCGAAACGGCCCTGAAACTCCTCGCGGGCGAGAGCGTCCCCAAGACCATCGTGCTGCCCTCTCGTTTCTTTACGCCGGAGAACATCGAAGGCGGGGGCGAGTGGCTTCCCGCACCCGCCGGGGCGCAGTAACGCTCCATGAATTGCCGCCTCATACTTCGCTTCGCCCGCGACGCACGCGCGGTGTGCGCCCTCTGCGCGGTTTTTCTCGCGGGTTGTACGCCATCGCTTCATGATGTCATCGGACGGGGCGACCTGGAAGAGGCCCGGGCCATGCTGGAGGCCGACCCCGGTCTGGCGGCCGACGAAAATGAACTGGGTAAGCAGCCGCTTCAGTATGCCGTGAGCTATCGCCAGATCGACGCTATGGAGGCCCTGCTGGAAGCGGGTGCCGACGTGAACGCGGCGGATTTCACCGGCATGACAGCACTCCACGCGGCCGCACTCCTCGGCTGGCAGGACGGCGCCCGCTGGCTCCTGGCCCACGGTGCGGACATGAACAAGCGCGATCATTTCGGAGATCTGCCGAGCCATACCGCCGCGATCCACGGCCAGGGTGGTGTCCTGAAGATACTCTTTGAAGCGGGGGACTCCCTGGCCGACAAGAATGACGCCGGCATGACGCCCCTGGATCTCGCCCGGAAGCATCGTAAGGATCGGGCGGCGCAGTTCATCGAGAAGCTAATCGCGAGCAAGACATCCTGATCCCTCTTTTCCACGCCAGTCGGGCGGGTATTTCTGCGTTGTTTGCGTCCGCATATTCCGCAACGCTAAAATGACCATCGCCTCATTTCCCCACCAACCGAGCCCCACCCAGCCCATGATTCCACGAAAGCAAGAACGGCTTGGCTATTTTTGTCTCTTGACCGCCATTGGTCTCTGGAGCACGGTCGAAGTAGTGACCCGGACCATCCTGACCGAGGTGCCACCGATCCAGTTGGCCTGGATACGGTTCTTTGTCGGCGGTGTTTTTCTCTCTACGCTCCTTTCCCACGACTTGAAGCGACGGGGACTCCGCATCGACCGCCGCATTCTCTGGTTCTGCCTTTGGGTATCCGTGCCCGGCGTGGTCGTCTCCAATATTGCCTTGCAATACAGTCTGCAATTGACCGGCGCGGCCGTCGTGGCCACGGTCTATGGCGCCTCGCCCCTTTTCGTGCTGGCCCTGTCGCGTCTCCTGTTGCGGGAACCCATGGATTTTGCCCGGGTGGCGGGCTTGTGCTTCGGTCTCGCGGGAATAGCGGTGCTCTCCCTGGGAAAGCCCTCGCCCGCCTTTTCCCTCGCTGGACTGCTCCTGGCGCTATGTGCCGCGGGTACCTTCTCCCTTTGGACCGTGCTGGTCAAGAAGTCGGCGGGCGCTTTCACGGGCCTTCCCGTGACGGTACTATGCTTTGCCTTTGGCGTCCTGTTCATGACGCCCTTCGCCCTCCTGGAAAGCGAGGGCATCGACTGGGCCGTACTCCAGCGCCATGCCGGGTCCATTCTCTACCTTTCCGTCGGCGGCACGGGTCTGGCCTATTGGCTGTACTTCAAGGGGCTTGCCCACGTGGACGCCACCCGCGCCGCCAGTATTATCCTGCTTAAACCGCCGGTGGCCGCCCTGCTTGCGTCGGCGGTGCTGGGCGAAGCGCTGACCTGGAACCTGCTCGTATCCATGGGGCTGATCGGCGCGGGCCTCTATGGTGTATTCTTCTGGTGTCGAAATAGCCTGCGGCACAACAATAAGAACGCGTAAGGAGCGCTAATCGTGTCTGAATCCGAAGATCGGGTCGTCATCTATACCGATGGCGGCTGCGTGCCCAATCCCGGCATCGGTGGATGGGGCGCCATCCTCATTTACAAGGGAAAAATCAGGGAATTGTCCGGCAGCCACCCCGATACGACGAACAACCGCATGGAGATGACCGCGGCCATCTCGAGTCTGAATGCCCTGAAGCGGCCCTGCAAGGTGGCGATCCACACCGACTCGGAATACCTCAAGAAAGGCATCACGGAATGGCTGCCGGGCTGGAAGCGGAAGAACTGGACGCGAAAGGGCGGCGAAATAAAGAATGTGGATCTTTGGAAGGCCCTCGACGCCGCTGCGAGCCAGCATGATATCCAGTGGCGTTGGGTCAAAGGGCACGCCGGGGTTCACTACAACGAGCGCTGTGACGTGCTCGCCAGCGAGGCCATTGCCCGGGAGAGAATGGGTAGTGGTTGATTGGGTATTGCACACACAATATCTGGTATACTGGCTCCAGTTAGAGCCGTGTGTGGTCCGACCCCTATGAAAAGTCGCTATCCAAGAAAAAGATTGATTCTCTACTTGATTCCCATCCTCATGGGACTCGGTGGGATTCTATTCTCCTTGCAACTGGACAGTGTGGCCCTGCGAAGCGTGGTCGCACTGCTTTCCGTGGCGATTCCCCTCATTTCCTGTGGCAACCTGCTGGCCCGCTTCCAGATCAGTCTCGTGGAGCGCCTCTTCCTGCTCCTCGGCGTGGTCATGCTGCTCCTGGGCGCGGGATTGAGCGTTACCGGCTTCGCCGACCCCTCCAACGATGCGACGGTCATGAGCCAGCAGATCGCCCTGTATTCGCGGGTCATCGGAATCGGCAGTCTCATGCTCGGCCTGATTGTGGTCTTGTATATGGTGGCCCGGACCGGGGAAGACGTCGAAGGGATGGCCGAGCGATTCATGTACCTGGCGAACCATATGCACGAGGGCTTTATCCTGAGTCGTGTGGACGGCCCGGTGTTGATGGTGAACAAGCGTTTCCTGGAGATGTTTCACATTGACGAGGGGGAGGTGCTGGGCCAGGACACCCTCGCCCTGGCGGAGCGCTTCCAGATTCAAGGCATCTCCGAACACATCGAGCAGCGGAAAAACCGGGTCGCGTCGGAATACGAAGTTACCTGGAACGTGGGCGACGAAGAGCGATACTTCTGGTTCAGCGGCACCCCCGTGCTGAATCGATTCGGGCGCCACTACGCGAATCTTGCGACCGTGCGCGAAATCACAGAGCAGAAGCGACTGGCCAAGCGGGTTGAACGCTATGCCCAGGGCCTCCAGACGCTCGTGGAAGAACAGACCCAGAAGCTCCAGGAATCGGAAGAACGATTTCGCACCCTGCTGCTCTCCATGAATGAAGGCTTCCTGACGATCGACACCAGCAACCGTATCCAGTTCGTAAATCGGCGCGTCTGCGACCTTCTCAAGACCGATAAGGACCATATACTCGGAAGGGACGTCCTGGAATTTGTGGATGCGGCGGGCAGGGTACGCTTGCTGAATCTGCTCGTGAAGCGAGAGTCGCTGCCCGACGAAGAGGCCCGTCTCGAACTCAACTTTGTGGACACCAGCGGCGCCGTCGTTCCCGCCATGCTCGCGGTGACCTATCTCGCCCAGGGCAGCGCCATGGAGCCCGTCTACTCCCTGGTGGTTACCGGAGTGAGCGAGTTGAAGCAGATGCAGCTCCAGCTCGAACAGCGCGCCCAGAAGCTGGAAGAGTTGAATGAAGAGCTTCTCATGCATGATCGGGCCAAAGACAGCTTTCTCTCCAATGTGAGCCATGAACTTCGTACGCCCTTGAGCACGATCCAGGGCTATGTGGAAATGCTGGAGTCGGGCAGCCTGGGCGAAATGGCCGGGCCGCAGATCGCCGCCGTGCGCGTCATGGATAGAAACGTTCGTCGTCTGGTGGGGCACCTGAACGAGATTATAGAGTTCAGCCGGATGGAGATTCGCGGCGTCCAGATTTCGCGTCGGCTCTGTACGCCTTCGGCCCTGATTCAGGAGGCGGTTTCCTCTTTCCATCCGGGAGCCCTGGCCCGGGACATCGAGCTGACGTCCGATGTGCCGGAAGGCCTCCCGCCCATCTGGTGTGACCGGACGAAAATGGATCAGGTGCTGGGAATTCTCTTCAACAACGCCCTCAAGTTCACACCAGAAGGCGGCAGCATTTCGGTTCGCGCGGCGTGCCTCGAAGGGCGTACCTTCAAGATGACGGTTACAGATACCGGTATCGGCATCCGCCGAGAACATCAGCAGAAGGTCTTCGACAAATTCTTCCAGGTGGACAGCTCCAAGACCCGACGCTACGAAGGCACCGGTATCGGCCTGTCGATCGCCAAGAGCATCGTTGAGGCCCACGGGGGAACCATTGCGGTGGAGAGCGAGGAGGGCAAGGGGTGCACCTTCACGGTGGTCCTTCCGGCAGCGGTCTTCGACCCTGAGTGGAAACGGGACTCGCTGGACCATCTCGCCGGGCTTGACGTCCTGGTGGTGGACGAAGGAGAAGCCTTTCCCCGCGCGCTGGCCTATGTGCTCGAGCCCATCGGCATCGAATTCCGGCGGGCCACAAACGGCTATCAATGCCTGCGCGAACTCGAGCGAAAGCAGCCCGCGCTGATTCTGCTGAACGACACGGTGAACGATATCGCGGGGCTGAGCACGTTGACGCTGCTGCGACAGAACCTCACCTCCGACACCCTGCCCGTGATCGCCTTCACCGGCGCGTCGGGAGAACGCCTGCGAGAGGCGGGCGATCTCTGGGGCGATATCTATTTCGTTTCCAAGCCCTTCAGCGCCCAGGATCTGGCCGACGCCCTTCATGCCGTCTGCAATGAAGATGAAAGCGGTATGGAGAAGGGACGGCGCGTGCGCGATTCGGAGGGCGAGGGCGTTCTCGCCCGAATTCTGGTGGTGGACAATGATCCTGGCCTTCTGGAGTGGGTGGACACGGCCATGGCGCGTCGTCATGTGCTGGCCTACTGCGCGGCCGCTCCCGCCCAGGCGCTGGAGCTGTTGCAGATCGAGCGGCCCGGTCTGATCCTGGTGGATGTGGATGTGCCGGGCGCCAGTGTGACGGAGCAGTTGGGCGAGATACTGCCCCAGGCCCAGAGCCGTGGCGTTCCCCTTTACGTAATGACCGGACTGCCCCAGCGTAGTCGCATTCCGCAGGGTGTGGCGGGGTGCATACGCAAACCATTTACCACCGACGACCTGATGGCGTTGGTTCGGAAGCACCTGGAAATAGATGAATCGCCCGCCGAAAGCGAGCAGACGCCCATCGGCATAGGTTGAACGAGAAAAGTCCCTGAAATATGGAGCATGCAATGACCAGAATCCTCCTTTACCCGCTCTGCTGCGCCGCCGCCGTCCTGGCCGGCGTTTCCGCCACCGTTGCGGCACCCGCCAACCCCGAGAACCACAGCATCATCTGCATGGAGATGGATCGCGGGCTGGTGCTGTACGAGGAAAACGCCGATGTGGTGCGACCACCGGCGAGCATGATCAAGCTCATGCTCATGCTGCTCGTAACCGAGGGCTACGAGCGGGGAGACTGGGTCCCCGAAACCATGATCCCCGTGACGGAACGCGCTCAGGGCATGGGGGGCACGCAGGTTCAGTTAAAGGTGGGTGAGGAGTGGCCTCTGGGCAAGATGATGCAGGCGGTCGCGGTGGCGTCGGCCAACGACGCCGCCATGGCGGTCGCCGAGGGTCTGTGGGGCAGCGCGGAGGCGTACCTGAAGGTGGCGAATGAACGGGCGAAGACCCTCGGCATGAGCCACACGGTCATCCGGGGCGTGCACGGACTCCCGCCGTCCGACCGCAAGTCCTTTGATGAAACCACCGCCCGCGATATGGCCCAGCTCGCCCTCGCCTGCATCCAGAAAGATCAGATTATGGCGCTCGTGCGCCAGAAGGAACTCCAGTTTCGGCCGGACGAGCCCGTGAAGTCCAATACCAACAAGTTACTCTGGCGCATGGCCGATTGCGATGGACTGAAGACCGGCTTCATCAATGCGGCGGGCTTCTGTGTCGCGGCCACGGCCCAGCGCAATGGGCGGCGGCTCGTATGTGTGATTATGGGCTCTCAGAGCAAGTACGGGCGCTTTCAACTCGCGGAAGACCTGTTCAACCGCTTTCTGGACGACTACGCCGAGATAACCCTCATTGGAAAGGGTGCGCCACTGGGTGTGGATGTTCCCGTCTATCACGGGAAGGTGGAGACGGCCTCGGTCTGCGCGGGTGGCGATGTGTCCATCCTTCTGCCGCGCAACCTCATGAGCGAGGTGGAGGTCTCCGCCATACATCCGGAAAAGCTGGAGGCTCCCCTGAGCCCCATGTCGGTGGTGGGCGAGTTAACCGTGTCGTTGAACAACACCACCCTCACGACCGTCCCGCTGCTGGTTTCCGATGAAGTCGAATCGGATGGGTGGTATCTGTCCATTCGCGACGGTGTCGCCCAATGGAAAGGCCTTGAAAACATGACGGGCGTAGCCGCGTCGTCCGAGGGCGAGTCCCCGGAGGAGTAATCCGGGGGACGTACCGCCGCACGGCCGACTGAATTGAGCAAGGTGAGTGCGTGCAAGGTGCGCCACCGAGCCGGGCGGAGTCCACGCCAATGAGGCGGCGTGTCCCGTGGAAGCCCGATTCGCAACGGGGACGCAAGAGGTGAAGTCTTCCCACACATCCACGGGCACGCACGTTGCACTCGCTGCGTCCATGTCGGATGCACCCTTAACAAACGATTTGGCTCGCGCCCAAGAGGGCAGTGGAAGCGAGTCCGTCCCGATTACACGCCACCCCGCAGTGACTCAATCGCCTCGAGGTAGGATTCGTGTTTGAAGATGTAGTTGCCCGCCACGAGCACGTTGGCGCCCGCTTCAATGACCAGAGGGGCCGTGCTCGGGTCAATCCCGCCGTCCACTTCCACATCCCGGCCATCCATCATGGCGCGGACGTTGGTGATCTTCCGGAGCATGTCTGGGATGAAGGCCTGGCCGCCAAATCCGGGGTTGACCGTCATCACGAGCACCATGTCGACGTGTTCGACGATGTACTCGATGTCGTCTTCCGGGGTTCCGGGGTTCACCACAATTCCCGCGAGACAGCCCAGTTCCTTGATCTTGTCTATGACACGGAGGGGATGGTCGGTCGCTTCGACATGGAAAGAGATCGTGTCCGCGCCCGCGTTGGCAAAGTCCGCCACATAGGCCATGGGGTCGGAGATCATCAGGTGAACATCCATGGGCACGGTGCAATGCTTGCGGATGGACGCGACAACAGGGGGGCCGAGGGTGATGTTCGGGGCAAAGTGACCGTCCATCACATCGACATGAATCCAGTCGGCGCCGGCGGTGATAACATCGGAAATCTCTTCGCCGAGCTTACTGAAATCGCTGGCGAGAATGGAGGGGGCAATCTTTATCTGAGACACGAAGGGTCTACCTTTTCAGTTCATCCGGTTGAGGCGCGGTTCACGGGGGCACGGTGAATCCGCGAGTGGTTACAAATCTTTCTAAGCACGAATGGACACCAATCCACACGAATAAGAGGACGAAAAAAGCAATATCTTGTGCCTGGAGCGCGTAGATTTCAACGAAAGCAAAATGGTTCAGATGCCGCCAACCCATGCATTCCGCAGTCAGCAATTTCGTCTTCCGACCACGGATAGCGCGGAGAAAAAAGTGAATGCGCAGCACCAAAGCCACACGGTAGATTGATGCTTCCTGCGCGCGCTTCAATCTTTATTTGTTTGGATTCGTGTCCATTCGTGGTTTAACGATTCAATTGTAAGACAACGATCGGTGGGGCTCAGGGCACTGAGGACTTCACCGGCTCTTCGCCGTTCTTCAGGGAATAGGCGGCGATGATATTGTTGTCGACGTAGATCTCCACCGTGCAGTTCTTGACATAGGTTACAGAGATGGCGAGTGTGCCGCCGATTACCCGGCTTGCCCGGGACTGCTCGTCGAAGGCCGGCGGGTAGCTCTTGATAACCTGGCGGTTGCCGAAGTTGTCGATGCGATCCACGCGTACTTCCTTGTCATAGAAGTCGATGGCCATTTGGTGCCGGACAACGCCCTTCTGGAACTCTTCATCCTTGGACAACTTTACTTCGAAGGTAACCGTCTGGCCTTCTGTAATAAGCGTGGCCGGCTGGGGATCCTGATTGAGCACTACGCCCTCGCGGGCATCGGGAATGTCCACATACTTCGGCACAAGGACCACTTTGTAGGGGGCCATGATTGCAGCCACTTCACTGACGGGCTTTTCCCGCAGGTCGGGCATGTAGTCTTCATAACGGGCGTCGCCTTCGCTGACCAGGAGGTGAAGATCGCCCAGTTTTTCCAGCGGCGCGCCGGGCGGCGGATACTGGGAAAGCACGGTGTTTCGCGGGGACTTGTGGCGGATTCGCGCCACGCTGCCCAGCCGGAATTGCGAACTGTCCAGTTGGGATCGCGCCTCGTCAAGCGTCCCCTTTTCAAGAGCGGGGGCGGTGAGGAAATCCCGGCCCATACTGACGGTGGGGTAGACCTTCCGGCCCGTGCGCACCACCCGGCCCGGTGCGGGGCGCTGGCTGATAATGTGGTACTTCGGAATGGTCTCGTGCCACACGTTGTTTGGCCGACCCATCTCCAGGCCCTGTTCCGCGACACGGTTCTGGGCCTCGTCCAGAGGCAGGTTCATGATGTTCGGCACCTGCACGGGCTCGCCGCCGTCCAGCGTCTCCATGAAAACATAGTAGCCCGCCCCGGCCATAACCACCAGGAACACGACGAGGGCCGCCGTCCACTGGATGCCCCAGGCGGCGAATTTCAGGATAAAGAAGACGAAGTTCAGGATTGTTTCCGAAACCGCGTCAAGAAGAATCCGTCCCAAGCTCCGCTGGAGGGGAGGCTCTGATACATTCCCTGGGCGATGTTCCACGTATTGAGATACTCCGGTCCGTTTTCCAGCGTGACGCCGCCCTCGGCCAGCACGGATTCGATGACCGTAGTGGTTTCCTCGGGGGTAAAAGTACACACGGAATAGACAATAATTCCGTTATTTTTGCAGAGGCCAATGGCGGATCGCAACAGGGTCCGCTGGTTTCGGGCCATTTCGTCTATCGATTCCTGCGTCATCCGCCATTTCAGGTCGGGGTGCCTCCGGAGCGTACCCAGTCCGCTGCACGGCGCATCCACCAGCACCCGGTCGAACTCACCCCGAATAGGCGGGTTCATGCCGTCACCGCAAACCACGCTGATACCGGGAGTTTCGAGGCGCTCGATATTCTCCAGCACCTTCCAAAGACGGGTCCGGCTGGCGTCCATCGCAATGATATGGGCTCCGCCCTCCGCCAGTTCCGCCAGGTGTGTGGTCTTGCCACCCGGCGCGGCACACATATCCAATACCCGCTCGCCCGGCCGGGGTTCCAACAACAGCGCCGGGAGCATGGAGGCCGTGTCCTGCAGGAAGAAATGGCCCTGCTGGAACCACTTGGTACGGGGCAGGGCTCCGCCCTGAATCACGCGAAGCGCATCGGGCAGGGGCACGTCGTCCGCAGCGACGACGCCGGAGTTCCCGAGGCGTTCCAAGAGTTCAGCCTTGGTCGTCTTGAGGGTGTTCACCCGCAGGATGCTGTCCGCCGTCTCGCAGGAGGCTTCGCACAGCGCGCGGGCCGTCTCGTCACCGAACTGGTCCATCCACTTTCGGATGAGCCACTTGGGCATGGAGTGCCGGATCTTGAGGTACTTTGCCAGTTCCTTTTCCGGGTCGGGAAAGGTGATCTCGTCCAGGCGCTGGGGCACTTTGCGCAGTACGGCATTAACCATACGGGCGAGGCCCGCATGGGTGCGATGCTTGGCCAGATCCACCGAGGTATGGACCATGGCGGGGTGGGTCACCTGATCGCAGAAGAGCGATTGGAACACCGCCATCTGGAGAATCGTCCGGATGACCAGCGGCAGCTCGTCCAGGGGCTGGTGGCAGTACTGCTGAAGCACAAAATCGCAAAGCGTTTTGTGGCGAACCGTCCCATAGACGAGCATACCGAGAAAGCGCCGTCCCCGTTCGGAGAGCTTCTTGCGCCGCTGGGTCTTGTCCAGGGAAACATCCAGGTAGACCGCGCGTTCATCGAACACACGGAGAAGTACATCCAGGGCGGCGTCGCGTACCGGTTCGGCGGGCATCAGTGAAGGTCCGTGAAGGTCGCGCCTGCGTCCAGTTTGTGGCCCCGCAGGAAGTCGCCCGTGTTCATGACCCGTTTGCCGGGGCCCTGAATCTGAGTGATGGCGATGCGGCCTTCACCCGTGGAAACCACCAGGCGATCCTTGAGTACTTCTTCAACCGTGCCGGGCGCGGACGCGGCGGTGCCGTCCGTCAGGCGTGTTTCGTGGATGCGGTAGACCTCGCCACCGAGTTCGCAGTGGGCGATGGGCCAGGGCTGGGCGGCGCGCACCAGGTTGTGAATTTCGCGGGCGGATGCTCCCCACCGGATTTGCCCGTCATTTTTTTCAAACATTTTGCATTCCACCACGCCCGCCGGATCCTGGGGCGTGAAGACGGCGTTGCCCTCCTCGATCAGGCGCAGGCCCTTGAACATCAATTCCGCTCCCAGGATGCCCAGACGCTGGGCGAGTTCCACGGCGGTTTCATTTTCACCGATCTCGACACGCTCCTGAAGCAACAGGTCGCCCGCATCCATTTCGAGCACCAGACGCATGATGCTGACCCCGGTCACGGTGTCGCCATTCAGGATGGCGGACTGAATGGGGGAGGGCCCCCGGTATTTGGGCAGGAGGCTCGGGTGCATGTTGAGCCAGCCGTGGGTGGGAATGTCGAGCAGGGGCTGCTTCAACAGTCGGCCATAGGCGGCGATCATGCAAACTTCCGGCGCCTGGGCTTTCAACCAGGCCTCAAACGTTCCGTCGTTCAGTTTCTCTGGCTGGTGCACGGGGATTCCCAGCTTCTCCGCCGCCACCTTGACGGGGGGCGGCACCAGCTTGCTGCTGCGCCCCTGAGGCCGGTCGGGCTGGCATACCACCGCAGTCACCTCGTGGAGCGCTTCGATCGCCTGGAGCGACGGGACCGCAATGTCCGGTGTGCCGAAGAATACGGTTCGCACTAGCTCGTCAATCCGGGAATATCGATGCCGCCGGTCATTTCGGTCATCTTGGATTTCACCAGTTCCTGGGCCTTGAAGATACCCTCGTTGAAGGCGGCCTGGATCATGGTTTCCAGCACTTCGGGTTCGGCAGGATTGATGATCTCGGGGTCGATCTTGATGGAAACGAGCTCCATCTTGCCCGTCAGAACGACTTGAACCATGCCGGCGCCCGAGGCCGCTTCGATACGTTCGCTGCCCAGCGATTCCTTCAGTTCCTCCATCTTCGCCTTCACCTCCATCGCCTGCTTGAGCATGCTGCCCATTTTCCCAATATCGCCAAAATTAAACACGGTATTTCCTTTTTATAATGTGCTGATTGCTTGAAAGGAGCATCCCTATAGGGTAGCACAGCGAAGGGGGCGGTTGACAGTTCGGGCAGCAATTGACAATGGACAATTGACAATTGACAATGAAAAAGTAAATCAGGACGGCTTAGGCCGATCAACTGGCTGATCAAATCCGTCGTATCGGTCCAATTCGTCCTATTTCATTGTCATTGACAATTGTTCATTGTCAATTGTCCATTGTAAAAAAAAGCCCCTCCGGCGAACCGAAGGGGCCATGGCTTGGGAAATGGATTACAGGGCGGCCGCGCCGGCTTCGGCGACGGCGTGGTCGTTTTCGACCGTGGATCCGGATACGCCGATGGCGCCGATGATGACGCCGTCTTTGTTCTTAAGCGGCACGCCACCGGGGAAGGTGATCAGGCCGCCGTTGGAGTGCTCGATGTTGTAAAGCGCGCCGCCGGGCTGGCTCAGCTCGCCGATGACGCCGGTGTTCATGTCGAAGTAGCGGGCTGTGCGTGCTTTCTTCTGGGCGATGTCGATGCTGCCCAGCCAGGCGCCGTCCATGCGCACGAAGGCCTTCAAGTTGGCGCCCGCGTCCACGATGGCGATATCCATCTTGGTGTCGAGCTCTTCGGCCTTCTTGATGGCGGCTTCAATGACGTGCGTTGCGGAGTGCAGATCGATGTCCGCACCCTCAAATTTGCCCGCCTCGTCGTGGGCGGAAACCGTGGACCAGTTGTAGGTGGCCGCGCTCAAGAGGCACAGGGCCAGCGCGCCGGCAAAGAACAGCTTGCTCTTCATGGGGGGATTCTTCCTTTTGCGTTGGGTTCTTTATGAGGGCATGCAGCACCCCTGCTGGGATTCAATGACTGCGCCCGGGACTGATTCGTATCTTACTGGTTTGGAAGCGGGTGGGTCAACGGCGGGCAGGAGTCCGGAGAATAGTGGGAGGATGAAGGATGGAGAAACCTCGAACCACACGACTTGTCCGGTCGATGATAGATCTATTTCCTCCTCTCCGTTGTCCATTGTTAATTGTCCATTGACCATTACCTCGTGACTATCAGCCGTGCGCCCCGATGCGCTATACTTAAGTCCTTGAGAAACTGTGAGAGCGTCGAGGTATTTCTGTGAGCCCAACCACCGCACCATCCGCCACCCAGGAAAGCCTGGAGGTCACCCGAGAACTGTTGGACCGCTATGATCGGCCGGGGCCTCGCTATACGAGTTATCCGACGGCTCCGGAATGGAGCCACGACTTTGGCGCTGCGGATTACGGTCGTGCGCTCGACCGCGCCGCCGAAAACAGCGCCGAGCCCCTCTCCCTCTATGTGCATCTGCCCTTCTGCTGGGAGCGTTGCCACTTCTGCGGCTGCAATGTGGTCATTTCCAAGCATCCGGAGGTCTCCGAGAAATACCTCCAGTACGTTTATCAGGAAATCGGCATGGCCTCGAAGCGCCTGGGCAACCGCAAGACCATCAAACAACTCCACTGGGGCGGCGGCACACCGACCTATCAGTCCGTGGAGCAGATAAAGGCCCTTCATGGTGTGCTGACGCGCGAGTTCGACTTCGCGCCCGATGCGGAGGTCGCGCTGGAGGTCGATCCACGGGTCACTTCGCTTGAGCAACTCCAGACCCTGCGCGCTCTGGGATTCAATCGAATCAGCATGGGCGTTCAGGACCTGGATCCCGCTGTTCAGGCCACCATCAATCGCAATCAGACGGAAGAACAGACCCGCACCCTGTTCAATCGATGCCGCGATCTCGGTTTCTCCGGCATCAACATCGACCTCATTTATGGTCTGCCCGACCAGACGCCGGAAACCTGGGCGAAGACCATCGAAACGGTCATCGACATCCGGCCCGACCGCCTCGCGGTATACAGCTACGCCCACCTGCCCGAACAGATCAAGCACCAGCGGAAGATGGACGAACGTCCGCGCCCCACGGGCGCGGAGAAATATGATCTCTTCGCCATCGCCCGGCGACTTTTTGTGGCCGCGGGCTATCGCATCATCGGCATGGACCATTTCGCGCTGCCGACGGATGAACTTGCGGTAGCGCTGAATGAGCGACGCCTGCACCGCAATTTCATGGGTTATACGGTTGTGCCTGCCGAGGATATGGTCGCCTTTGGCGTATCCGGGATTGGTGAAGTGGGCGGGGCCTATGCCCAGAATGAGAAACGTCCCGCAATGTACTACAAGGCCCTGGACGAAGGGGTTTTCCCAACGCTCTGCGGCGCCTGGCTCACGGAAGACGACGCCATACGCCGCTGGACCATTCGCCAGCTCATGTGTAATTTCTACCTCGATTTTGCCGTGCTCAAAAGCCGTTTCGGCGTGGACTATGATGCCTATTTTGCCGATGAAGAGTCGCGGCTCCAGGAGTTCTACCAGGAACAGTTCATGGTGCGGGATGCCAGTGGTTTGACGGTGTTGCCCCTGGGCCAGGCTTTCGTGCGCAATGTGGCTATGGTTTTCGATGCGCACCTGAAGAAGCCAGCGCATTTTAAGAATTTTTCGAGAACGATTTAGGGGGATGGGTCTTATAGGTCCTATGGGTCGTATGCGTCTTATGGGTCTTTAGAAAATGCCCATCATTATGGCCCCGAACGCGCAGTAGTTTCAGTAGACCCATTGGTCCCATACGACCCATACGACCCATACGACCATATCCCCAAGGATCCCCATGACCGAGCCCCTCAAGACCCTCATCATCGGCGGCGGTATCAGCGGCCTCTGTGCCGCCTTCTATGCCATGAAGCGCAATGGCGCGGACAAGACGCTCCTACTCGAAGCGGGGGACAGCCTCGGCGGCACCGCCTCTACCGAATCCACCGATGGCTTTACCTTTGAGAAAGGCCCGAATGGCTTTCTCGACAAGGAGCCTAAGACACTCCAGTGGGTTACCGACCTCGGGCTCGACAGCGAGCTCATCCGGGCCAATACCCTCGCCGCGAAGCGCTTCATCTTTCGCAATGGCGCGTTGCACGAGCTCCAGCCACCGCCGGCATTCCTATTCTCCAAGGTGCTGTCTCTGCAGGGACGTCTGCGTCTCATGGGCGAGCCCTTCATTCCCCAGCGTGTTTCCGAGGAAGAGGAATCCATTTGGGATTTCGCCGCGCGCCGTATCGGGGCCGAGGCTGCCGATACCCTCGTTGCGCCCATGGTCAGCGGCATCTACGGCGGCGATGCCCGCAAGCTCGACCTCGCCTCGTGCTTTCCGAAAATGGCGGCAATGGAAGCGGAGCACGGCGGCTTGTGCCGCGCCATGCTGGCGAAAAAGAAGGCCAAGGGTTCGGGGGGCGGCACCGCCATGGGGCCCGGCGGCACCCTCACGAGTTTCAAGGGCGGCATGGCCACGCTGGTGAACCGTGCGGCGGAGCAACTCGGCGACCGCGCGCGCCTCTCGATACCGGTCTCGCTTATTCAGAAGCACGAATGTGGTTACGAAGTGCATTGCGCCAACGGTGAGCGCTTCCTGACGGAGTCCGTCATTGTGGCCGCCCCGGCGCACGCCGCCGCGGGGATGGTGAGCGATTTCGACGCGCCCCTGGCCGATGCCCTGGCCGCGATCCCCTATGCCAGCATGAGCGTAATCTGTACGGTTTACGAGCGCGCCGCCGTGGGCCACAACCTCAACGGGTTCGGTTTTCTGATCCCCCGCACCCAGGGCAAGCGCATCCTGGGCTGTATCTGGACCTCCACACTCTTTCCGGGCCGCGCGCCCGAAGGCAAGATCCTGCTGCGCACCATGATCGGCGGCGCGAGCGACCCCGATGCCGTTAAGCTGGACGACGGCGCCATGCTCGATGTGATCCGGCAGGAACTCTTTCCCATTCTCGACATCAAGTCGGACCCCGTCCTCCATCGCATCTTTCGCTGGGAAAGAGCGATACCCCAATACACCTTCGGCCATCAGTCCCGCGTGCGCGCCATCGAGACCGCCGAAGAGCGTCACCGCGGCCTGCGCTTCGCGGGCAACGCCTATCGCGGCGTGGGAATCAACGATTGCGTCGTCTCGGCGCTGAAGGCGGTGGGGGAGTAGCGGGTGGACTCCGCCAATCGCTTCCTCGATCCCACCCAGCCCCATTTCATGACGTGCACGGTCTATCACTGGGCGCCCGTGTTCACGCGGCCCGACACCGTGGCAATTCTCCTCGACGGCTTCGACTACCTCATGGGCGAAGGCCTCGTGGTGTATGCCTATGTCGTCCTGGATAACCACGTTCACTTTATCGCCCGGAGCCCAAATCTGGAAAAGACCATCACGCGCCTCAAATACAACACAGGACGGCAGTTGTTGAAATTTCTCAACGACCACAACGTCCGCGTGATGCTGGACCACTTCGATTTCTATCCGCGTTACCGCAAGGACGAGCGGGATGTGCAGTTTTGGCAGGAAAGCGTACATCCCGAGTTGATCCTGAACGATACGATGATGGCGGAGAAGATTCGTTACATCCACGAGAACCCGGTTAAGCGGGGGTACGTGGACAGGCCCGAGCACTGGCGCTATTCCAGCGCCCGGAACTACGCGGGCGAGCGCGGGCTCTTGCGGGTGACGAGGGCGGACGGTGTATAGTTTCCGCGTGAGTCGCGAATCAGGGCATGCAACGGCGTCTATTTAGTCTGATCGGTGCAATCCGTCGGATCCGTCCGACATGGTACCATGCCAGATCGAATAAACTGCCTTACGGCGATGTATACTCGGCACCCGGAGGAGTTCCCCCATGACAGATCAAAGTCCGACCCCACCCCCAACGGCACCCGCCTCCGCACCGAAACGCCGCTTCGGCTGCATGCAAATTCTGGGGATCATCCTCGCCGCCGCGCTGCTTTCCGCCATCGCTGCGGGCGTCTGGGTCAAGTACAACGTCTACGCCTCGGCTTTCAAGACCACGACCCTTTCGGAGGAAGAAGAGGCGGCCTTCGCCGAGAAACTGGCCAGGCTGGAAGCGGCGGGCGCATCCGCAGCCCCCCCTGGCAGCAACGTGGCCGAGCCGGAGCCCTACTCGGAAGATGACGCCAAGCGGGAAATCCGCATCACGGAGAGAGAGCTCAACGCGATTATCGACAAGAACCCGGAGTGGGCGGATCGCGTGGCCATCGACATCTCTCGTGATTTGTTGAGCGTTGTATTGCTCGTTCCGGTGGACCCCGAGTTTCCGGTCATCGGCGGGACCACGGCCCGAATCACGGCCGGGGCAACCCTCCGCTTTGAAAACGACAAGCCCGTCGTTATCGTGCGCGGCATCAGCATTGGTGGTGTACCCCTGCCCTCGGCCTGGATGGGCGACCTGAAGAACAAGGATCTGGTTCAGGAATTCGGCGGCCAGGGCGGCTTCTGGGACGGACTCTCCCGGGGCGTGGAAGCCATCAAACTGGAAGACGGAAATCTTTACCTCAAGCTGCGGGAGTGATGGGGTTACCCGGTTGAGTGATGTGCCACACGAAAGCGAGGTACGAGCATTCGTGTGGCACAACTGTAACGTCTACTTTTTCGTGAGTTCTTGAATCTTCTTTGTTGCGTCCGCCCCATCCCCTTCAAAGCCGCGCTTCGGGATGATGAAGGCGTTCAGCCCGCCCATGAACAGGTAGATGTACCCTTCGTCTTCCTCGGCGCGCTCCACGCTTTTCCAGGCCATTCGCCCTTCGCCGTCTTTGGTTTTTACATAGAGGGCGTCGTCTCTCAGGGTGATGAAAGTTTCGGTGAACATCCCCTTCTGCGCCGAACGCTTTATCGCGCCCTGGGCGAGGGTGGGCCAGACGCGGTTGAGGAAAAACCAGAAGCCGCCGCCGAGGAGCCCGGCGGTGACGACCGCGTAGGCGGCGTAATAACCCGGTTGGGCGATGCCAAACTTCGGGTGGTCGTATTCCATGATCATGAACCACACATAGAGAATCAGCCCCACGAAATACATGCGCCGCATCTGGCGACGCCCTTTTTTCGTGTGGGCGTAGTAGTAGCGAAGGTAGGACTCGTAGTCCTCGCCGGTGAGGGTGAATCGGGCGGTGATATCGGGCATGGCTGAATTCCGTGGGCGATTCATAGGACCGATAGGACAGATACGACCGATGTGATCGGCTTTATCAGTCCTATCCGTCGTATCGGTCATAAAAAACGGCCTCCGGGCTATCCCGGAGGCCGAAACATTACACAGGCTTACACGTTGTAGGTCGTCGAGGCTGTATCGCCGCCGCGACCAGTCCAGTTGGTGTGGAAGAACTCGCCGCGCGGCTTATCCGTGCGCTCGTAGGTGTGGGCGCCGAAGTAATCGCGCTGGGCCTGGAGCAGGTTGGCGGGCAGCACTTCCGCGCGGTAGCTGTCGTAGTAGGCGATGGCGGAGGAGAGGGTCGGCGTGGGGATGCCGTGCTTTACCGCCTCGGAAACCGCCCAGCGCAATGCCGGCTGTGCCTTGTCCACCGCCGCCTTGAAATAGGGCACGAGGAGCAGGTTCACGCAGTTGGGGTCCGCGTCGAAGGCCTTCTTGATCTCGTCCAGGAACTGGGCGCGTATGATGCAACCACCGCGCCACATGAGGGCGATATCGCCGTAGTTGAGATCCCACTTGTATTCCTTCGCCGCATACTGGATGAGCTGGAAGCCCTGGGCGTAGGAGCAGATTTTCGACATGTAGAGGGCCTGGCGCAGGTTTTCCAGCGCTTCGGCCTTGTCGATGTCGATGGGGGAGGCGGAGGGGCCGGTGAGAATTTTGGAAGCGGCCACGCGTTCGCCCTTGATCGCCGAGAGGCAGCGCGCAAACACGGCCTCGGCCACCGTGGGGACGGGTGCGCCGAGATCCAGGCCGCTGGTGGAGGTCCACTTGCCTGTCCCCTTCTGGCCGGCCGTGTCCAGGATCACATCGACCATGGGCTTGCCGGTTTCGTCGTCCATCTTCGCGAGGATTTCGGCCGTGATCTCGATGAGGTAGCTGTCCAGCTCGGTTTTGTTCCAGTTCGCGAAAACCTCCGCCTGCTCCGGCGCGGAGAGGCCGAGCAGGCCTTTCATGATGGAGTACACCTCGCAGATCATCTGCATATCGCCGTACTCGATGCCGTTGTGCACCATCTTCACGTAGTGGCCGGCGCCGTCCGCGCCGATGAACTCGCAGCAGGGCGACCCGTCGGCCACCTTGGCGGAGATGGACTGGAAAATGCCCTTCACGTGGGCCCAGGCTTCTTTCGAGCCGCCGGGCATGATGGAGGGACCCATGAGCGCGCCTTCTTCGCCGCCGGAGACGCCGGTGCCGATGAAAAGCAGGCCCTTCTCTTCGAGATATTTCGCGCGGCGGATCGTGTCGGGGAAATAGGTGTTGCCGCCGTCGATGATGATGTCGCCTTTTTCAAGGTGGGGAATAAGCTGCTCGATGAAATCATCGACCGCGCTGCCGGCCTTCACCAGCATCATCACGCGTCGGGGCTTCTCCAGGCTTTCGCACAGCTCCTTAATGCTGTGACAGCCCTTGATGTTTTTGCCCTTGGCGCGGCCCGCCGTGAAGGCGTCCACTTTTTCGATCGTGCGATTGTAGACGGCCACGCCGTAGCCGTTGCGTTCCATATTCAGGACCAGGTTCTCGCCCATGACGGCGAGGCCAATCAGCCCGATATTCATTGTACTCATGCGTATTCCTTTGTTGGGTTTCTATGGTCACCGTTGGCGGGTAATGGGTCTTATGGGTCTTATGGGTCTTATGGGTCTTATGGGTCTTATGGGTCTTATGGGTCTTATGGGTCTTCTGCGGCCGAGGCCATTCTGAAAGCCTACAGCCTGAAGCCTTCAGCCTACAGCCTACAGCCTACAGCCTACAGCCTTCAGCCTTCCCTCAGGGCGCAAAGCCTGCCTTGCGCGTGCGCTCTTCCGGTCTGCGGAAGTGATGGATAAGGCAGGCGGTCTTATCTTCAATTTGCAGGGGCGTCACCGCCACCAGCTCCCAGCCTTCGCTGCCGAGCGCCGAGAGTTGCGTATCGAGATCGCAGCTCTCTTGAACGTGCCCGTGGATTACATTCACCGAGAGTGTCTTGTATTCCCAACCGTCTGCCATCGCGTGATTCCTTCATGGTAAAGAGATTGATATCCGCAAAACGTATTTCGACGTAATAGGGGGCCCGCACTACAAAACCATCGGGTACCACTTGGCCTTTCTTAGTCCCGCGCCGCCTGAAGCTGATACGCGGGAAGTTTCTTCTCGGCAAACTTCGGTACGAAGCGGGTGAAGCGCTGGCGGCCATTGATGACCGGCACGCTCGCCCAGTCCTCGCCGATGAGCGGCGTGGCATACTTCAGGAACTCGTCGGTGACGTCGATCTTGTTCGGCGCAATCCACGCTTCCGGGAAGGTGCGCTCGGAGTTGGCCACGAGCTCCAACGGCACTTTGTCGTATTCGACGTTGTAAATGAGGCCCGGCTTGCGCAGGATGGTGGACATCCAGCCGTTCTCGCCGCTCGCCGCGATTTCCGCAGCCTTCTGTCCCACGCGGTAGGCCTCGTCCAGGTCCACCACGGAAGCGTATGTGCAGGTGTCGCGTTGATCGCAGCCGGGCACCTGACCCCGGGCCGCGCCGCGCGTGGCGAGGCCACGATCATTCAACAGATTTACCACCTTCTGCGCCACCGTCAGCTTGGACGCGCCGAACTGGGCGTGGCCGAAGGAGTCCTTCACTTCGCCGAGGTCGCCCACGTCGAAGCCTTCGCTCACCACCACCACGCAACGGCCATCCTTGCGGAGCTGGTCATTGATGTTGTCGCACATTTCCTCGGCGCTCACGGCGGACTCGCGCATGTAAATCTGGAGGGGCAGCTCGCGCTTCGGATCGGCCAGACGCGCCGCAGCCGGGATGTAGCCGATTTGGCGGCCCATCGCCTGGATCACCAGCACGGGGTCGGCGGGGGAGGATCCGGCGTTTTCTTCGTTTGCGTTCTGAACGATGCCCATCCAGTAGCGCGCCACGCTGCCGTAGCCGGGCGTGTGGTCGATGAGCTTGAATTCGGAGTCGCCTACATCATTATCGATGGTCTTGGGCACGCCAACGGCAATCAGGTCCAGCCCGCGTTCGTGGGCCAGCTTCGCCACCTTGTTGGCCGTGTCCATCGAGTCGTTGCCGCCGTTGTAGAAGAAGTAGCCGATGTCGTGGGCCTTCATCACGGCAATGATGCGATCAAAATCTTCGGTCTGCTTGTCTTTGAGTTTGTAGCGGCACGTGCCGATGGCGCCCGCAGCCGGGGTGTAACGAAGCAGGGCCACTTCGTCTTCGGACTGTGCCGAGAGGTCGAGCAGTTCCTCCTTAAGCACACCCTCGATGCCGTGCCAGCCGCCGTAGATCGTCCCGAAGGCATTGGGGAAGGCCTTGCAGCCGTCGATGACGCCGCGCAGCGAACTGTTGATCACCGGGCTGGGGCCGCCGGACTGTGCGACGATGACATTCTTTCCCATGGTACTTCTCCTGTTTCCGCAATCGATATGGTATTCAGCCGTCTTCCCGTGGCCTGTCTCCGTTGTGTTCGGAGAACCAGCGCAGCAGGAAGCCGCGATCCTTGTCCAGCATGCAGGACTTCACATACAAGGCCGGTTCATAGTCCGGATATATTGCCAGCAGCCGGTTTGCAGCCTTGACGCCCTCCAGTTTCCCATGACGGAGAAAGGTGGTCAGGGCCTCGTACAGTCCAGTTTCCGGGCGGGCGCGATCCGACTCCGGCAGTGCCGCAAAACAGCGCAGGGCCGCGTCATAGCTGGTGTTGGCCGCGTCCGAATTTCCCGATCGGTCCCATAGTATACCTTGGAGCAGATGGGCCTGTACAAAATTCGGCGAACGGGCGGTCAGGGTGGCGCTGATCTCTATGGCTTCCTCGAATTGTCCGGCACGCCCGAGTAGACTCGCGAGGAGGAAGGACGCCGCGTCAAAGGCGGGATCCGCCTCATGGGCCGCTCGAGCCTGCGCGAGGGCCTCGTCGGTGGCGCCCGATTTTAGGGCGGTTTGGGCGGCTTCATACGCCGTCACGGCCTGGGTCTTGGGCGTGTATGTGGTCTCGCGGGGATCCTCGTAGCAACCGCAAAGGGAGAAGAGGAGAGGGATTAACCACAAAGAGCGCAAGAACGAAAGAGAAAAAGTCTCGTTACCACGGTCCACCGTGGTAATGCCTACCGTTCCGCTTCTGCGGAACAAGTTGAGCGTGGGTCGCTTGGACGCACAAAGGGCAACTGGTCTTGTGGCCAGTTCAGCCCGTAGCGTTCCTATGCCGGTGGTCTTTCGATGGTTCGAGAAGCTACTCCCCGCCCTGTCCCGCTGGAGCGGAACGATATGCATTACCACGGAGGACCGTGGTAACGAGTGGGAAGTTCGCGCCATCCGTGGTAGCAACTACTCGCCCTCGATCCGATAAAGGATTTCCCCGGCGTTGTGCACCACCAGAATCCCCTCGTCCTCCCGGCCCTCGTACGCCGACACGTCAATCGTGTTGATATCGCGGTAGCCCAGGTTGATCTGCTTGCAGATTTCCTCCGGTATCGAAGTGGCCAGCGTCACATCGACGCGGGGCTTTTCCACACCGTCTTCAAAGGTGCCGTTCCCGCGCACGTGGGTTGAATGAGCCTTGATCGTACCGGGAATATCCGCAAAGCGCTCGGCCTGCTTCGTGAAATAGTCGCGCACGTGGTAGCCTACCTTCTTGATCATCACGTCGTGGGTTACGCTCACCTCGTGAATGTGACCGCCGTAAATGATCAGCTCGCCGCCATCCGCCACCACGGGCTCCAGCTTGTACATGCATTTTCCCGCGACCCAGATCTCGTCGTACATGGGCGGGGCGATGGCCAGCACCGTCTTGAAGGGCTTCTTCTTGTAGATGATATGGGTCTGCGAAGACAGATCCGCCGCCGCGCTCCAGGCTTCCAGAGGCTCGCCGAAAAAGACGGCCTTCGTGTCCTTGCGTACCACCGTGAGGCAGAAGCACATCGTTTTCGTGGGCACCAGGCTGGCGGCCCGGTTGATGACGGCCCGAACCGGCGTGTCCTTGGTGCCGTTGATCTTGTAGTTCGTGATCAGCGCGCCGAGCCAGTGGAACACATCCAGAATGGCTTCGCCCGCCACACCCGGGAAAAAGTACTTGTAACCGCCGCTGAAGCCCACCACCTCATGGGGGAATACCGGTCCGACGATGCAGATCAGGTCATAGTCCAGCACACGCTTATTGATGGTGACCTCGACCGACTCCCGTAGCAGCCCGCCCGAAATCTCTTCTATGTCGTCCTCGGTGAGGCGGCCGATGGTGGTGAGCGACGCTGGATCGCGCCACGCATGGTTGAAGATGCCCACGCCGGCGAATTGCCCGGACCGCTCTTCCGCCGTCACGCCGAGCATATGATTGATCGCCGATTCCGGCATGGGGGGGTGGGTGCCCAGCGCGATGAGGTAGTCCATCTTCGCCACGCGGTCGTGCAGCGCATCAAAGAGCACGCGGAACAGCAGCGGCAGCGGCATGCTCCGCGTGCTGTCGGGGATGATGAAAAGCACCCGCTTGTTGTCCACGTCCATGGAGGCGCAGGCCTCGGTGACCGTGGCTCGAATTTCATCTTCGTTGAGGAAATCGTTTTCGGCGATTTTCTGAATTAACATGGTGTGTCTCGTAAGCTCAGTGTGTTTTTTCAGATGGTTTGCGCACCGGGAGCGCGGGTTTTCTTACCCGCGTATTTCGTGCAACTTTGTTGCACAACACACGGACAGGAAAGTCCGTGCTCCCGCTATTCTACGCGAAATCCAATTCCCTGTAACTGTGAAATCAGCTCCGCATCCGACTTTGCCAATGTCACAACCGTATTCTGAAATTCTCGCCGCCGGGGATAGGTTTTTCGCAACATGTCGAAATAAGCTGCCCGACCTTCCGACGGTTGCTGTTTGATTACGCGCATTCGCGCGTCGTCTTCCAATAGCGGATAGACCGTATCGACCGCGCGCTTCAAATCACCGGGCGCACCTTCGAGGTGCAACGCGGGATGCTCCGGTTCGGGCAGCAGGGCATCCACCGACCAGTCCGCTGGAACGCCCAGGTGTTTGCAAGCCGCTTCATAGATCTGGCGGGTCCCGTTAACCTTGCCGTCAAAAGAATAGCCCGCGATGTGGGGCGTGGCGATGTCCACGGCATCCAGCACATCGAGACGGACTTCCGGCTCGCCTTCCCATACGTCCAGAATCGCCCCGCGCAGGTGACCGCGCCGTAAGCATTCCAGCAGCGCGCCATTGTCGCAGACCGGCCCCCGCGCCGTGTTCAAGAAGAAACTTTCGGGCTTCATCCGCGAAAGAAATTCCCCGTCCACCAGATACACCGTGCGGTGCGGGCCCTCTTTGGTCAGGGGCACGTGCGTCGTAATGAAGTCGCAGGCGAGGATCTCTTCCAGCGGACGATACTTCGTATCTCCCGTCGTTTCGGCCAGGGGCGGATCGTTCAGCACTACGGTCATGCCGAGCGCGACGGCCTTGCGGGCCACATTTGAGCCCACATTGCCCACACCCACCACGCCGAGGGACATGCCCGCCAGGGTGAGGTCGTGCTTTGCCGCCAGGTGCAACAGCGCGGCCACAATGTACTCGCCCACGCTGTTGGCGTTGCAGCCGGGGGCGCTGGAGAAGCCAATGCCCTGCGCGGCGAGCCATGCTTTATCGATATGGTCCTCGCCGATAGTTGCCGTAGCCACAAATCGCACCGCCGAGCCCTCCAGCAGCCCGGCGTTTACCTTGGTGATGGAGCGTACCAGCAAGAGTTCGGCACCCCGTACGTCGTCGGGCGAAATCGCACGACCGGGGCGCGTGACGACTTCGCCGAGGGTGGAGAAAGCCTCGCGGCCGTAGGGAATGTTTTCGTCAACGATGATCTTCATGGGGGGCTTTCATAGGACGAATTCGACAGATAGGACCGATTTGGCAAATATTATCGGTCCTATCCGTCCTATAGGTCCTATCCGTCTTATTTCCAGGGCGGCGTCGCGGGCAGGTACTGCTCAAACTCCGCGATAATCTTCGCCTGGTAGTCCCCGGCAAAGGTACCCGCGAAAAACTTATCCAGGGCCTCATCATGGAAGCGTTTCCAGCTCGCGTCTTCGTGGCCGGGATTGATGGGGTAGAAAAGCGCGCCGTTCGCTTCGGCGGCCTTCTGGTCGCCGGGGGCGTCGCCCACCATGAGAATATGGCTCTTTTCATAGCGCCCTTCGGAGGCGAAGGCGATGTGCTCGGATTTCTTGCCCTGCTCTTGCCCCGCAATGGTGAAGACCAGATGGGCCAGATCCTGGCCTTCCCACTCTTCGCGAAGCGCACCCACCGGCGTGGCGGAGCACACCATGAGGTCGGCCTTGGCGCCCGCCTTTAGCAGGGACTCGCGCACCCACGGGAAGGGAGGAAGGCCCTTGCCCACCACATCCGCGACCGTGACATTCACGGCCTTACTCCACGCCAGGGCGATATGCATGTCTTCGTGATCATGTTCTTTGCAGTAAGCTTCCAGCGCCGGATTGCCCAGCTTGGTCTCCGTGGCGGCCCAGTGGCGCAGGTTGGGCGCGGCGGGCATGGTTACGCCGCGGGCTTTGACTTCCTCCCGCTCGGCCAGGAGGTTGAAGGTGTCGATGAGCGCGGGAAAGCGATTGATGCCGCGCCATTTTGAGTAGAGGTTTACAAATTCGGCGGCTTCGCGCGCATATTTGGAGACCGCCTGCAGCCCCCAGAATTTGATGATGTTCGGGATGAAGCACTCCTTGTGCTTCAGCTCCATCGTATCGAAGGCGCAGCCATCGGAGTCGATGCAAATGAGAAAGTCGTGCTGCGGCTTGTGCTCTTTTAAGGGAGCGGTGGGGTCACTCATGGTCTTGGCCTTTCGCGATGCTCTTACTCGAGTAGTGTCGTGTTGTTTTGTTGCAGGGACATCAGGGAAATCAGGCAATTAAGACCTGTTGTCCCTGCCGTCGCTGAAGTCCCTGTAATTTTCAAATGGGGTCTTGGGCCAGCTACACGCCCGAAAAGGCCGAAAAGCCGCCATCCACCGGGATAATCGTACCCGTCACGAAGCGCGACGCGTCGCTGGCGAGCCACACGGCCACGCCGGCCAACTCGTCGGCCTCGCCGTAGCGGCCCATGGGGGTGTGATCGATGATCGTCTTCCCGCGCGGCGTCGGCGCGCCGGTTTTCTCGTCGGTCAGGAGAAATCGATTCTGCTCGGTGAGGAAAAAGCCTGGTGCGATGGCGTTGACGCGGAACTTGGGACTGTACTCCTGCGCCATGTGCACTGCGAACCACTGGGTGAAGTTGCTGACGGCGGCTTTGGCCGCGCTGTAGCCGGGAATGCGGGTCAGCGGGCGCAGGGCGTTCATGGAGGTGACGTTGATGATGCTGCCGCCGTTCTCATTGCCCAGCATGGCTTTCACAAAGATTTGCGTGGGGATGATGACGCCCCCCGCCAGATTCAGGTCCATCACGCGGTTGAAGGCATCGTTGGGCAACTGAAAAAAGCTCTGCTCCGCCGAAGTGGTGGCTTCTTTCAAGTTGCCACCCACGCCATTGACCAGGATATCAATCCGGTTGAAGTCATTTAGAATGGCGCTCTTGCAGTCCTCGGTCACCACCGCGCAATGCACGTCCAGCGCGTAGGCCCTGGCTTCGCCGCCCCGGGCGGTGATCCGGTCCACAACCCGTTGCGCATTTTCCACGTTTCGACTCGTCACCGCCACCCGGGCGCCCGCCCCGGCGAGGCCCTCGGCAATGGCGCCGCCCAGCACGCCGCCGCCGCCGGTGATGACGGCGTTCTTGCCCGTCAAATCAAATGATTTCAGGTAGTTCATGGCTTTCCCTGGAAGGTTTCGAGAGGGGTATCCACCCGTAAGAAGTGAGTGGAAAGCCTAACATACCAATCCTGTGGGCGACAAGCGCCGCCTCCGATTGGGGCAGGTATCCACCGGGCGGGGACCGAATATGGTAAACTGTCAACAATTTACTGATTGAATTCTCCTAACCAAATCTTTACGATCACGAAATACGGCGCGCGGCACCATCATCGGGGGATGGGTCGCCTCTATACCTTGGAGTTATTTTGCATGAAAGTCCTTGTGACGACCTTCGGCGGTGACGGCGGGAAGTCCGGTGTAAGTCAATACATCATCCAATTTCTACGCTACTGCCGTGAATTTGGCCCCGACATGCAGTTTGACGTGATTCTGTATGAAGACGAAAAAAAGGTCTATACCGATCACGACCCCGGACTGAAGAGCATCGTCCAGTCCGAAAAGCTGCGCAAGGCGACCATCAACATTCTCTGGCATCAGGTCGGTTTTCCCGGTCTGTGTCGCGCCAATGGCTACGATGTCGTGTTTATCCCCGGCGGCAACCGCCGCCTTCCCTGGAACCTGCCCTGCCCGACGGTGGCCACCTGCCACGATCTGGGCATTCTCCACGTTCCAGATAAGTACGACGCCCTCCACGCCTTCTACAATCTTCGCGTGCTGCCCAGGTTATTGCGCCGTCAGACCCATCTCCTGACCGTCAGCGAGACCAGCAAGAAAGATATCGTGTCCTACACCGGCATCCCCGAGGAACGGGTATCGGTCACCTACAACGGCGTGGATCACGAGACCTACCAGCCGGGTGACAAGGCGGAGGCGCGAGCCATCGTGGAGAGGAACTACGGGGTTGACGCGCCCTACCTGCTCTATATTTCCCGCATCGACCACCCCGGCAAGAATCACATTCGCCTCATCGAGGCCTTCAACCAGCTCAAACAGGAAACCGGCCTGCCCCACAAGCTCGTGCTTGCCGGAAGCGACTGGAGCCGGGCCGACGAAGTCCACAAGGCGGCGGAGAACTCCCCGAGCGCGTCGAGCATCGTCTTTACCGGTTTTGCCCCGTCGGCGGATCTTCCCGCCCTGTATCGTGGGGCCGACCTGTTTGTGTTTCCCTCCCTCTTCGAGGGATTCGGCATTCCCATTGTAGAAGCCATGAATTGCGGCATACCGGTGGCCTGTGCCGACATTTCCTGTTTGCCCGAGATTGCCGGCGACGCTGCGGAGCTCTTCGATCCGTACGACGTGAATTCGATGGCCCGCGCCATGGAGCGGGTGCTGACGGATGATGTCCTCCGTGCCCGCTGCGTGGAGCGGGGCCTCCAGCGCGCGAAACTATACAACTGGCGTGACAACGTGAAGCAGACCGTAGATATTATCCGCGAGGTGGGCAGCACCGCGCGCTCCTGAACCCAGGCCGGTGTGGTCCGGCCGTAAGAAATGAGAACAAATTTCATGAGCAATTCCCCAAGCCATGGTCCGGGCACGCCCCGATGCGCGCAGCGCGGTCTCGAAACGGTGACCTTGTTCAACATGCCGATGAACAACCTCAACCTCCAGGAAACGCTGGAGGCCATAGGTCGGCACGTCGACGCGAACGAACAAGGTTTCGTGGTCACGCCCAATGTGGACCACGCCGTCGAGTTCGACGAGAACCCGGATTTTCGACAGGCCTACTACGACGCGGCAATGGTCCTGGTCGACGGCATGTACCTGGTATGGGCGGGCCGACTTTTCGGGAAGCCGATCAAGGCCAAGATCAGCGGATCCGACCTGATCTACTGGCTAAGCGAATACGCGGCGGAGAAAGGCTATTCCATCTACCTTCTCGGCGCGAAAGAGGGTGTGGCGGAAATGGCCGGTAAGAAGCTCGCGGAGAAATACCCTGGGCTCAAAGTCGCCGGCAGCTATTCGCCCCCCCTGGGTTTTGAAAAGAACCCCGTGGAGAATCAGAAAGCCATCGATCTTGTGCGCGAGTCCGGCGCCGATATCTGCTTCGTGGCCCTGGGCGCTCCGAAGCAGGATCTCTGGAGTTGGCGCCACCACAAAGAGGCCGGTGCGAAGCTGTTTCTCGGCGTTGGCGCCTCCTTCGATTTTGTAGCGGGCACCATCCAGCGCGCCCCCGTGTGGATGCAGAACCTCGGCCTGGAGTGGGTCTGGCGTATCCTCCAGGAGCCCTCGCGCATGGCCCATCGCTATCTTATACGTGATTCGAAGTTCCTCCTGCTGCTCTGGCGGGAATGGAAATCCGAGTGGTAACAGGAAAGGATTGAAGCGCCCGTGTCCGGGGGATAGAATGGACGATCTGGGGCCGGCAACCAGCCGGAACGGGGTGGTGTCGCATGCGCTTGCGGCGCCAGGGTTCGTCTTGAAATGACCATACAGGTTTAGGGAGTACACGGGTTGACGCATTGGGCCGCCAGGTATACCGATTTACTCGTAGAGAACTGTTCCCAGGGGCTGCTCCAGCTCGATCAATCCTATCGGGTGCTCCAATCCAATCGGAGAGCCGCCACCTTGTTCGGTGCGCGAAAGCCCGAGGATCTGATTGGACTCGCACTCCGTGCCGCGGAAGGCGAAGACGGGATTCGCCTCGATCCGCGCTTTGTTTCCTCGGATGTGGGCGATCCCATCGATGGAACCTATTCGGCAAGTACCCCCTTTGGCGCGGAGCTACCCGTAGAAATCGTTTTCCTGCCCCTCCCCGAGCCGGACGACGTCGGCGCCTGCTGGCTTGCGCTCATCACCGATCTGACCGTGCGCGTCAACCTCGAACGCGAATGCCTTCAGGCGGAAAAACTGGCCGCGATGGACAACGTCGTGGCCGGTATCGCCCATGAACTCAACAACCCCATGACGGCCATCCTGGGCTATGCCGAATTGCTCCTGTCCTCCGAAATGGAACCCAGGCGCAAGCAGCGCGCCGCCCTGATTGCCGAGGAGGCGGATCGCTGCGCCAAGATCATCGCCAACATGCTGACGTTCACCCGCAGCTACGGTAAGAAACTGGAGACCGTCAATCTGAACAGCCTGGTGGAGGAAGTCGTCTCTCTGCGCGCCTACCAGATGCGGGTCGACCACGTGAAAATCCACGCCTACTACGACAGCGCCGTGCCCCTCATTCTGGCTCAGCCGGACGCCATACGCCGCCTCTTCCTGAATCTCGTGCACAATGCCCATCAGGCCCTTCTGGAAGTGCCCGAGTCCCGCCGCAACGTCTGGGTGATGACCGCGATGACCGAGGGCAGTATTCACATTCAAGTGGCGGATAACGGCCCCGGAATTCCGGAGACCGTGCGTTACAAAATCTTTGACCCCTTCTTTTCAACCCGACCTTTTGGCGAGGGCATGGGACTCGGGCTCAGCGTGGCCTACGGCATTGCCCACGAACACAAGGGCAAGATCTGGATGGAGCCACGCGTTGGCGGCGGCACGTCCATGAATGTTGAACTCCCCGCACCCAGGCCCGCCACCTGATCCGGCGGAATGAGAGGTCGCGACATGCCGAGTCTGATCCACCCGACGGGTATCGTGATAAGCCCGGAAGACATCGCCTTTCGCGACGCTGTTGCGGTGGGCGAATGCCTCGACGCGCAGCCCGGACTGTGTGTCAGCTTGATCGGCGAGTCCCGGAAAGGCCAGCCGCTCTTTGGCTACGTGGCGGGTTCCGGCCCCCTGCTCGTCTCCATCACGGCGGGCTGCCACGCCGACGAACCCGTCGGCCCCATGACCGCGCAAGCCCTTCCACGACTTCTTCGGACCCACGCGCCGCACCTGCTTGAGGCCTTTACCTTTCGGGTCGCTCCCCAGATGAACCCCGATGGCGCGGACCTGAACCGCGCCTGGTTTTCCACCTGCCCGGACTTCCAGACCTACCTCGCCCATACCGTTCGCGAATTGCCGGGCGATGATGTGGAGTTCGGATTCTCTGAAGACGCCGAGGCCCGCCCGGAGTGTCGCGCCGCCATCCCTTTCCTCTGGCGCCACGGCCCGGTGGTTGCCCATTTCTCGCTCCACGGCATGGCGTGGGCCGAAGGCATGTGGTTTCTGATCAACGCGCCCTGGGCTACGCGATGCCAGGCTTTAATGGACTCCCTGACAAGGCTGTGCCGCGACGGGGGCCTGCCCCTGATGGAGCTGGAGCGCAACGGCGAGAAAGGCTTCTCCCGCATCGGGCAGGGATTCTCCACCACCCCCACCAGCACGGCCATGAAAGAGCATTTCCTCGGGCTGGGCGATACCGACATGGCGGCAAGATTTCTTCCCAGCTCCATGGAAATGGCCATGAAAACCGGGGACGACCCCCTCTGCATGGTTTCGGAATTGCCCCTTTTCCTGCTCGATGTTCCTCCCGCCCTGGACGATCCCGTGCTCTATCGTTTTCGGGACGCCCTCAACGTGGCCCGCGCGGTGGGTACACCGGAGGCGCTGGTCAAACTCGCGGCGGACTTCAAGCTGCGCACCCTGTCTCTGGGTTCGCAGGTAGCCCTTCAGTTCGCCATGATCGTCCACGCCCTCGACTATGTGATTGAGGCGCGCGCGCCTCGCTCCAGATAGGCCAGCAGCGCGCAATCGCGACAGCTCGGATTGTTCCGGCACCAGTCCTCGTGCATCTGGAGCAGGCCCTGCTGCAGGCGGAAGTTAAGCCGGAGCTTCGTATCGCCCAGTACGCGCGGGGCCATGCGTTGATAGACATGGTTGTCCGGCTCCAGCGGCAACGCTCGATAGAAGGTGAAGATCTGCTCTTCCCAACTCTGATCGCCCGCCATCCGCGCCCGCGCCAGCGCCAGGGGCACGAAAATGTTGCCGATAATTGAGCGCACCCGCCCCGTACCCACCACCGCCGTCGCTTTCGCCAGCGTCGGGCCGTCGAAGCGATAGTGGCGCGACCAGAAACCCAGCGGGCGGGGAAAGATCCCTTCAAAGGCCTTTCGCAACGCCGTCGGCCCGGCATGCTCACGCCACAGCCGCTCCAGCGAGGAAACGAGGCCATCCCGGGCTACGCGCCCGATCAGGCCCGCCGCTCCCGCGATACGGCGGCTCGGATAATTGTTCGGGCGCACCCCGGCCAGTGGCCATTCCAGGGGCAGCGAACGAAGCGTGGTCAGGTGCTCCGCGCGAAGCGCGTGGAGGCGCTCCAGATGCGGCACTGCCTTGGCCTCGCCGGTCGACTGGTCGGGCAGCAGCCCCGACAGGTGGAGCAAGGCCGCCTCCAGCAGGTGAGGTTCCTGTCGACTCAACTGGGCGGCCCGTTCATAGGGCAGGGCGCGGGCCAGTCGCTGGAAGGGCACCGTAAAGTTGCGATAACCCAGCGCGCCGAAAATGGCCTCGTAGGCCGCCTGGTCCGGACCCACCGCCGCGATCTGCTCCTCCATGCGCCGCGCCTTGTTCAGCATGCGCCAGTCGCCGGCCAGCGGCAGGAAACCCGTCAGGGCTTCCGGCGCGCCCTGCGCAAAAAATCGATTGCAGCTTCCGTGCGCGCGCGGCGCGAGCTCCGGGTGCTCCTCCACGTCGAAGAGTTGTCCCACGCTCTCTTCCACGCTCGGCAATGATTTCAGGACGAAGTGGGGGAGGGCGCGACCGGAATGGGTCAACACCGGCATGGGATTCGGTGGCGAATTCAGCAGGACGTGAAGCAGAACGTTGTTGTAGCGCGGGTCCCGATCATGGCCGTGATGTCGCCAGGCGGCCTGGTCCAGGTGGACTTCCACATCGCCCTTGAAAAGGGTTCCGTTGAAGCGCAATTGCGCCCCTTGAAAGTCCGGACCCGCGCAGAAATTCCACCAGCCCGGCGAGACCACCTCAAGCTGGTGCCCTTCCAGGGTGCTCAGCAGGCCCGCGTTCCGCGTTCGGTCGTACCACAACTGCTGCACCACGCGTTCCGGTACCGCCTCGGCCGCACGCGGGGTGAGGCCGTCGCGCCAGGCCAGGGCCTCCAGGTAGCCATCTGCCAGAAATTGTTTGTCCATGTCCCGCCCATTGCCGCGATCACTGACCAAAGCCGCCGACGGGTGATGCGCCCGCCAGGACCATGGTACTATAGCGCGCCTCGGCGGACAACCTGAAATAGCCGCCCCGTTGAGCAGACATACCCACACACCATAAGACCCATACGACCCACATATCTCGTCGCGCCCGTGATGAAAGGAACCCACCATGGAATACAATCGATTGGGAAAAACCGGATTGCTGGTTTCCGAGCTGTGCCTGGGCACCATGACCTTCGGCAATGAGGCGGACGAAAAGACCTCGCAAGCCCTCATGGAGCGGGCCCTCGAAGCGGGCATCAATTTCTTCGATGCCGCGCACAACTACAATCTGGGAAAGACCGAGGAGATCGTGGGGCGTTGGATTGGGCCCCATCGCGATCAGATCATACTCACCTCCAAAGTTTTCTTTCCCAGCGGCGGCGGCATGAACGATCAGGGCATTTCCCGGCGCAATATCATTCGCTCGGTTGAGAAATCCCTGAAACGGCTTCAGACCGACTACATCGATATTGTCTACCTGCACCACTGGGACGAAAACGTCTCCATCGAGCAATCCATGGGCGCGCTGAACACCCTGATCGAGCAGGGCAAGGTCCACTACGCCGGAGTGTCCAATTTTTCCGCGTGGCAGACCCTGCGCGCGCAAGCCACCGCCGAAGCCCGTGGCTTCGCGCCGATTTCCGTGGTTCAACCCATGTACAGCCTCGTGAAGCGCCAGGTCGAAGTGGAAATCCTGCCCATGGCGGAGTACGAAGGCTTTGCCGTGGTGCCGTACAACGCCCTGGGCGCGGGACTCCTCACCGGAAAGTACCTCGAAGGAGGCTCGGGCCGACTGAAGGAGGCCGAGATGTATCGTCAGCGCTATGACAACCCCCAATACGTTGAAATCACCCAGCGCTTCGTGGCCTATGCGAAAGAAAAAGGCGTGTCACCCGCCGCCCTGGCGCTGGCCTGGGTCATGAGCCACCCCCTCGTAACTTCAGCCCTTTTCGGCGCCCGGACCCTGGAACAATTCGAAAATACACTGACCTGTCTGGATCACCGCTTGAGCCTGGAAGCGCGTCAAGAAGTGACCGCACTCTCGGTCGACCCGCCCCGCGCCACCGACCGCGAATCCATGAACGCTATGAAGCAGCGGGGCTGGTAGGTTCCCCCAAAAACGTGAGGCGCGGTTCCCCACCTTGGGGGCCGCGCCTCATCCGGTTAGGCCGGGCTTAATCCTGGAAGTAGTATCCGCTGCCAATCTGCGCAGGGGCTTCGCCCACCAAGCGATCATCGATGGTGGAAAACAGATCACTGATGTTGCTGGTTCCGGTTACATCGCCGCCGCCGCCACCCCCACCAAATCCGCCACCCCCGCCCCCGCCAAATCCACCGCCCCCACCTCCGCCAAACCCGCCGGCGCCCTGACCACCAAAGCCGCCTTGACCACCGGCCGCCCCCGGCGTGCCGAAGCCACCGCCAAAGCCCTGCTGGCCGCCGAAGCCACCGCCCAGGCCACCCATCTGCGGGATGGATGACACACCAAACTGATTGCGGAGCACAATCTTGTGCAGTGTGTCGTTTCCGTTGTAGGCATAGCTGCGGGTCACCATGCCGCCCGGCGCTTCACGCTGGAGCAACTCCGGCGAACTGATGTAAACAATGTCGCCATAGACCTTGTAGTCCAGACCAAGGGGACGCAGAAGAGCGTCCAGCGCCTGACCCAGGGGCACATCTTTGAGCTTGATGTAGGGGATATACCCATTGGAACGCATGGCCCGCATTTCCGCGCCCACGCCCGTGCCCCGGCCCTGGAGGGTCGTGGGGGATGAGGCCGCCTGAGCTTCGGAAGAGGCCGCATCGGCCATCGCGTCGCGCACTTTCGCCGCCTGCTTCTCGCCCGAATTGTTCGATTTCCACCGCGCGAGCAGGGCCGCCCGTTCGCCTTCGTCCGCCGTGATGACGACAGACTCTGGCGCCACGTCCTCGCGCAGGACGGAGAGCACCTTGCCATCGTCCGGCGTCTGGATGTAATACATGCGCGCCGTCGATCGGACGTACACGTCTTTGTGGTGGACACCGTCTACGGTAATTTCATCGGCGGGGCTGAATGTTGGCAGCGCGGCAACAAGGGTGACGGCTGTGAGGTATTTCCAGCCAGTGGGAGGGCTAAACATGGGATGATCCCCTCGGGTTGGGTTCACGATTTCATCTGAACGACACAAGTTCAGCATAGCAGCCCTGGCGGGACCTGTCAACCCGGTCAAAATACGTCGAACCGTGAAAACTTGCGGGTTGCTTCTCCCGCTCAACCCATGTATTATCCTCCCAAACTGTTTCACAGGAAGGGTTTGATTGTGGCCGGATTTCGACAGATTATCAAAGATCTCATTGCCAACGTGGAGCGCGTCATCCTGGACAAGCCCCAGGTGGTCAAGAGTGCGCTGGCCGCCTACCTGGCGGGAGGCCACGTCCTGCTCGAAGACGTGCCCGGCGTTGCCAAGACCATGTTGGCCCGGGCCTTCGCCGTGTCCAGCGGCTGCTCCTTCAATCGCATCCAGTGCACGCCCGATTTGCTCCCCAGCGACATAAGCGGTGTGTCCATCTACAACCAGCAACGACAGGATTTCGAGTTCCGCCGGGGGCCCATTTTTTCCCAGGTGCTGGTGGCGGACGAAATAAACCGGGCGACGCCCCGGACCCAGTCGGCTTTGTTGGAAGCCATGGCCGAAGGTCAGGTCTCCGTGGACGGTCGCACCTACAAGCTGGCCCAGCCCTTCACCGTCTTCGCCACGCAGAACCCCGTGGAGCACGAGGGCACTTTTCCCCTTCCCGAAGCCCAGTTGGATCGTTTCATGATGCGCCTCTCCGTCGGCTATCCCAACATGATGGCGGAGCTGAAAATCCTTGAGAATACACGCATTGCGCACCCCATCGATTCGCTCCAGGCGGTTACAGACGCCGAGACGATCCAGCGGATGCAGCAGTCCATCAAAGAAATATTCGTCCACGAGAAAGTGCGCGACTACATCGTTCGCCTGGTCAATCGCACCCGGGACTCGACCCACCTGACGCTCGGGGGAAGCCCCCGGGCCTCTATCATGCTCTTTCGCGCGGCACAGGCCCTGGCCGCGGTGCAGGGGCGGAGCTACGTCATTCCGGACGATATCAAGGTCCTGGTCGTGCCCGTTTTGCAACATCGGCTCATCCTCAATCCCGAGAGCCGGTTGCGCCGCGTTACCACCGATCTGGTGTTGAACGACCTCATGAAAGAGGTTGCCGTGCCCGCCGGCGTCGCCTCGTGGAAGGGGGGGGCACCATGACATTGAATTAGGGTGCTGAATGTCCCTATGATCGGAGCGTACTTAATCGGGAGCATCCTATGAGATGGTTTGGCAGAAGAAAGAAGGCACTTGCAGCAGCGAACAACCCCTCCTCGGGTGAAGACGGGAAACCGGGCTTCGAAACCGGGGACGAGTCCCAGTTCGAACTGACGCACGTTGGACCCTATGAGATTATCGCGCCCATTGGCAGCGGCGGTATGGGAACCGTGTACAAGGCCATCGACCGCGCCAATGACCGCACTATCGCCATCAAGGTGCTGGACCGTCGCTACGATCTGGACAAGCGCAAGAAGAAGCGCGACTATCTCGGCCGCGAAATTCTCATCGCCGCCGAGTTGAATCACCCGACGATCATCAAGATGCACAAGGAAATCGTAATCCAGGAGGATCGCGCCGGGAACAAGCGCCGCTGTCTGCTCATGGAGTATATCGACGGCTACGACTTGAAAAAACACATCCATGATCGCGACCTGAGCATGGCGCAGATGATCGACCTCTGCATCCGTCTTTGTCAGGGGCTCGATTTCCTCCACCAGAATAATGTCGTGCACCGCGATATCAAGCCCGCCAACTTCCTTTTCTCGCGCGATGGCTCCCAGGTAAAGATCGTGGACTTTGGTCTTTCGAAGTCCAATGCCAACTGGCGCACGCGGTGGATGAAGGAAAGCGGCGGCACGCGACTTTACATGTCGCCCGAGCAGTTGACCAAGCAGAAACTCGACGCGCGTTCGGACATCTTCTCCTTCGGTATCACCATGTACGAACTCTTTACCGGCCGCCACCCCTGTGACGGCAACGACACACGGGCTATCCAGAAACAGATCTGCGACCGTAAGTACAAATTCGAGCCGCCGTCCACGTACAATAAAGAAGTTTCCCCGCTCTTGGACCGCATCATTCTCAAAGCACTCCGTCGCCCGCTCGATCGCCGCTATCAATCCGTCACCGAAATGCTGATGGACCTCTCTAGAATGGCCGAGTCCAGAATCTGACCGCCTGGTAGTTCAAATGGTATCTCAATACACGCCAAACCGGCCCAGCAAGCCGGGCATGTTTCGCTATTTTTTTCGGGCGGCAATCGCTTGTGTGGCGCTCGTGGCCGTAGTCCAGGCCTATCCCCATGTCAAGGGGCTCTGGCAGAGTTGGGTGCCCGGCGCGGCGCCCCGGGATATTCTCGCCGAAGCCCGGCAGCAGCGCGAGGGCGGGGACGCCGCCGCCGCCGCCGCCCTCCTGGATGAAGGGCTCGCCTCGGAGAGCAATCCCGAACGGCGCTACGACCTGCTGCGCATGCGTATCGACCTCGCCCGGGAAGCGGGCGCCTGGCCCCTCGCCGGCGAACTCTTGCAGTCCGCCCTTTCCGACTACCCCAACAGTCCCGACTATCCCGTGCTTGCCGCTTCCTTTGGAGAAGCCCTCGAACGACAGGATCGCGTGGAGGAAGCGCGGAAACAGTACGAAGAAATTATCAAGGCCTCGCCTAAAGGCCTGAAGGCGCCCGCCTTGATCGGGCTGGGGCGCCTGGCCGAAAAGAAGCAAGGACCCGTCGTCGCGCGGGACTATTACCGCGATGCCCTGAACGACGCCCCGATTGAATCGGAAACCTGGATGCACGCCCTGGAAGAAATGGGTCGGCTCAACATATCTCTCATATTCGGCCAGCTCGAAACGCCCGAGAGTAAGTACTACACCGTCGAGTCCGGCGATACCATGACCAGCATCGGCATCAAACTTAACACCACCCAGGGCCTGCTCTTACGCGCGAATGGAATCTCGGACGCGGGCAACCTTCATCCCGGCCAGCGCCTGAAACATACCCCCAAGGACTTCCGCATTATCGTGGAGCGCAGTACCTGCAGGCTCTACCTGATGGACAACCAGGGGCCTTTTAAGCTCTATCCCACCGGATTGGGAATGCCGGGATACGAGACCACCCTCGGGAAGTACACCATCGGCAACAAACAGAAAGACCCGACCTGGTTTCGCCCCAATGGAACGCCGGTTCCGCCCAACGACCCCGCCAATGAACTCGGGACACGGTGGATGCCTATGGTGCCGGCCGAGGAGGGCCTGCCCACCGACCTGGGAATTCACGGCACAATTGCTCCGGAAACCATCGGCTACTACAAGTCCCACGGGTGCCCGCGACTTCGAAACGAAGCGGCGGAAGAACTCTTCGACCTCATCGTACGCTCCACTCCGGTTGAAGTAGTCGAGAAAATCGACTGGTCGATTCACGCCAAAGGGACGGCGGCCTGAACCTTTCCTTGACAATCGGGGCGGGGGAAACGATAATTATGCGAGTCGCCATCGATGGTTGGTGTGGGCGTTTTGGCTGGACTTGAGCGGTCGATACCCCGGTCGGGTTTCGTTATCGATGGCGTCCAGCTTGATCTTACTTTACGACCATAGGCATCCCGGTCCGTTTTCGTTGTCTCGGACCTCCGCCGGAGACCGCCACGCTGTGGCGTCGGCGGGAACAGGGCCGCCCGATCAAAAGAAAGTACTTCCAAAGCGCGTATGGAATCTCCTCTATTAGACCGCCTCCTTGTCGCCCACAACACCTCCTTCTCCACCTTCATCCCCCTCCATGATCACGCCGTTTATCTCACCCTGCTTCAGGAGTGTCTCAAGCGTCTGGAAACCGGCGCGGACGGCGGGGCGGTGGTCGTGGCCGATGAAGCCACCCTGGCCTTGGTCGCCGATAGCGGCGCTGCCATTCCCGAGTGGGTGGGGACCACCATCCTCGCCGCCTCCATTCCGGGAGGGACCCTGGCCAGTATTCGCGCTTCGGTTCTCCTGCCCTCGGATCGTCTCTTCGTCTGCATATCGAACCACATCACCCTCACCCTCCTCGGCTCTCACCTGGGTGAAGGCCGATTTACCGGCGGCTGGTCGCTCAAACGCGTCAATGCCGACGCCCTCCTCGATTGCCTCGCCGCCATCGGTAGCTGGGATGGGGCGCACGCCGCCGCGGTCGCCGAAATCCCCGAACCGAGCGACAAGGAAATGTCCTTGCTGGCCATGGACTTGATGGCGACACACGCGCGGGTTCAGGCGGTGCAGCACGAGAGTATCGCCAAAGACAAGGCGGACCTCTTCTCCGTGCTTGCAATCCTGAAGGCCATCTCGGCCAAGCGCAGAGCACACGACATTCTCTTCGTATTCGTCGAGCACATTTCCAAGGTGGTTCGTTCGGACCGCTGCTCCATCGTCCGCATCTGGGGTGGGGATCCCCACGGCCACGTCATGGCTTCCCATGAAGATGCGACCGTAGTGGACAAGACCATCGAGCTCTTCAAGTATCCCGAACTGCATCACAGCATGAACACCCATCAGAAGGTCCTGGTCAACGACGCCCGCACCTCTCAGGCCTCCGAGCCCTTCGTTCAAGAGCTTAAACAGGCCAATATCAACAGCCTCGTCGTCATCCCCATCGTGCTCTTTGATCAGCACGTGGGCTCGTTGCTGTTGCGGGCCGCCCGCTTCGAAGGAAACTTCACCCCGCGGGAAATCAGCTTCTTCGAGATCGTCGCCGAGGCCGCCTCCAATGCGCTGGAACGCGCCCAGCTTTTTGAAAGTATCCAGGTGGCGAACGAGCGCCTCGAACGCCTCGCCATTACGGACGGTCTGACCGGACTTTACAATCATCGGCACTTCCGCGACCATATGCAGAAGGAATTCGACCGGGCGAGCCGCTATCGCCTCCCCCTGGCGTGCATGATCTTTGACGTGGATGACTTCAAGAAGCTCAACGACACCTACGGCCACTTGACGGGCGATCTGGTGCTCAAGGAAATCGCGGAGCGCACCCTCAAGTGCGTTCGAAAGAGCGATCTTATCGCCCGTTACGGCGGCGAGGAATTTGTCGTCATCATGCCCCAGACCGGGCGGGAGGGGGCCGAGGTCGAGGGCGAACGTATTCGCGCCATCATTGCGAACACGCCCTTTCGCGAGGTTCCCGAAGATCGCCGCGTGACGATCAGCGCCGGGGTAAGTATACTGGAGCATGATGTGATGCTGAATGCCGAAGACCTGCTCCGCGCCGCCGATCAGGCGCTGTACCAGGCCAAGCGCAATGGCAAGAATCAAGTGGTGCTGGCACCGGAAAAAGGAAGCAAATGAAAAAAGCAGTCGTATTCGTTGTCGCTCTCGTGGCTCTCGCGGGTTGCAGCACCACCAACGCGTTTATCAGCATGAAGCCCGATTACTCGGCCCTGCCCGCCGATGACCTCAAGGCGGTCGCCGCGTCCATCGAAGCCATTGTCGCGGAGGGCCGGGAAGAGTTTGCCCTCGATTCCGTCGGCGGTATCGTGGTCGATACACCGGAGATCAAACAGGCGGTGCGCACCCGCGCCATTCGCCACACCCTCGTGTCCGAGTTTCTCGACAGCGGCTTCGGAATCGAAGAAGACAACGGCCTGATCGCGGTGCAGCGCAGCAGCGCCTACAAGAAGGCGACCACCAGCGCTCAGCGTGATCGGGAAGCCCTCGTGGTCATGAGCGAAAACAACAATCGCTGGACCATCTACGAAGGCCTCTTAAAGGCCAACAACTGGCCGCCCGCGTCCCTTTCCGCCATCCAGGAAACCTTTTTTCAGGCGCGCGTACCCCTCATGAAAAGCGGCCAGCAGCACGCGCCCGAAACTGAATCCCCGTGATTCCGGGGGGTGACGAATCAAGCCGTGACGCCATAGCGCCCACGCCAATCCAGATTCGCCCTCCGCACCGCGCGGAGGGCGCTCCTGTTAATGCTGGAGGCCGGACAGGTATTTGAGTACCTGGCCGGCGTGCCCCTCGGCTTTCACCTTGGGCCACGCCTGGATCAGGGTGCCGTCCGGCCCGATGAGGAAGGTGGAGCGCTGGATGCCCTCAAAGGTCTTGCCGTACATGCTCTTTTCCACCCAGACACCGTAGGCCTCGGCCAGCGCGTGGCTCTCGTCCGCCAGCAGGGTGAAGTTGAGCTCGAAGCGCTCCATGAACTTGCAGTGCGATGCGGCGGAATCCGGACTCACCCCGAGTACCACGGCATTGGCCGCCAGGAAGTCCTCGTGGGCGTCCCGAAACTCACGGGCCTCTACCGTGCACCCGGGCGTGTTGTCCTTCGGGTAGAAATACAACACAACGTACCGGCCTTTGAATTGACTCAACCTCACCTTCTCGCCGGTATGGCTGGTCGCGGTGAAGGTGGGGGCTTTCTTGCCGACGGGGGGGACAGTGGCATCAGTGGGCATGTCCGGGGTACTCCTTGGTGTGGCACAACAATCGACCGTGGCCAACGGCCAGGTCGTCCGGGTCGGTCAGAATGCCCCGCCGCCGGTGTGGGGTGCTGCCCGCGTCCCACACGCGCACCGGGGCATACCGCGCTCCCGACGCGGTACACTTCAACCATGTGAAAGAGGCTTGCTTCGATCTCTTCCATGACGTATTATGACTATAGCGAAACGCTCGATTGAAACACCAGAAGGATTCACATTGGTGAAAACTCCCAATATAGAAGAAGCACTGCTCAACATCCGGGAACTGCCCACCCTGCCCGCCGTATTGGGCAAGATCCTTAGTACGGCAGCGGACCCCGATGCCTCCGCCATTGATCTCGGTCGGCTCATCGCCGCCGATCAGAGTCTTTCGGCGACGCTCCTCAAGCTTGTGAACTCGTCCTACTACGGTTTCTACAGGCAAATCAAAACCGTTACCCAGGCCATCGTTGTGCTGGGCTTTCTCGAAGTGCGAAATCTGACCCTGACCGCGACCGCCTTTCAGGCTTTCGATTCGGTGCCCTCCAAGTACGACCGCCCCCAGCTCTGGCGTCATTCCCTCGCCGTCGCCATCGCGGCGGATCGCATTGCCAAATTGCTGAAGCGAAATACCGAGGGCTGCTTTGAGTCCGGGCTGCTTCACGACATCGGCAAAGTCGTACTCGACTGGCTTTATCCGGAATTCTTCCGCGACGCCGTCGCCGACGCCAACGCAAAGCCCTGCTCCATTGCCGATGCGGAGCTTCCCATTTTTGGCATGACCCACGCCACCGTGGGCGGGCTCCTGGGCGAATATTGGAATCTCCCGGAGAGCGTCGTGGAAACGATCAGGTTTCATCACGACCCCGCCGCCGCCACGCTGGATCCAGAGCAGGTCTACATCATCGCGGCGGCCAACATTTTGACCTACAAGGCGGGATTGGGCGAAGCGAGCGGTGGGTGCGCGCCGGAGTTGTCCCCGGAGATCATGGCGCGTCTTGGACTCACCGAAGCCCATTGCGCAACCGTGGTGGCCGAACTGGTCGAGAACGCGGCCAAGATCGAGCAGATGGTTGGCAGCCTGACCGGGCGCGCCGCCTGATCAGGAGGGACGCGCCTGCGCCTTAAGTACGGCGTCAAGCGCGGCCCGGAGACGATCCAGCACCGCCAGCGGGGTGTCGGCTGCCGCGCGGTGTTCCTCGATCACGTCCAGCAGGACGCGTACAAGGGCGGGGCGCCACCGCGCCACGGGGCGATTCAGTTCTTCCCGCAGGTGCAGCGCATCGCCCAGAAGCTGGTGCCGCGCCACGCCTTCCAGGGGCAGGAAATCACATTCCTCGATCAAGCGTTCCAGCAATGCGGGAATCTCTGTTTCGGGCCCCCCGCTCAGCGGGGGGAACTGGAGGTCGAAAGCGAATCGGTGCTCCACCAGATCGATGCCCGCGGCCGTGATTCGCACGGCGGAGAACATGGGCGGTGTGTAACCCATCATCATCTCCACCAGTTTCCGGTCCGACAGATAGTGCATGTTGGGCACGATATTGTGGCGGTCAAGCGGGGGATGGGCGAAAAATACCTCCGGCTCGACCATGCGGAGGGGATCGTCCAGATAGGACTGGTACAACAATTCCAGGATCATCCGCCGCAAGGCTTTATGGTCTTCAATACGCATGGGCCGAGTATAGCAACCCGGCCCCGCCATGCCGCAAGCCGCCGCATTGCGAAATTCCCGGATGGGGCTTTATACTATAGGGCCGGGTCCGGCGGGACCACGCGCTCCCATCGCGCCTGTCCCCGCCCCGGCACTATCGCCCCGAAGGGGGCAGGGGACCGCCCCGCGGCCGCTACGAAGAGGAGAGCCAGCAGTCATGGCAGTACAGATCGAGATTTTTGACACCACCCTGCGGGACGGCGAACAGTCGCCCGGAGCGAGCATGGATGAGCGCGAAAAGGTCCAAATGGCCCAGCAGCTCGATCGGCTTGGTGTGGACATTATAGAGGCCGGCTTCCCCATTGCGTCCAACCAGGAGTATGAGGCGGTCCGCAAGGTGGGCCAGGCCGTGGAGCGCGCCCGGGTGGCCGCCCTCGCCCGCGCCCTGCCCAAAGACATCGAGCGCGCGGCCAGCGCGCTGGAAAAAGCGAAGCGCCCCGTGCTGCACACCTTTCTCGCCACCTCCGATATCCACCTCGAACACAAGCTGCGCATGTCGCGTCAGGAAGTGCTCGACCACGTGGGGAAAGCGGTGACCCTGGCCAAGAGCCTCGTGCCGCGCGTGGAATACTCCGCCGAAGACGCCACCCGCTCCGACTGGGACTTCCTGGTGGAGGTCACCAAGGTCGCCGTTCAGGCGGGCGCGGATGTCATCAATCTCCCCGACACCGTGGGCTACACCACTCCCGGCGAAATTCGGGGCATGTTCGAGCACGTGATCAAGAACGTGCCGGGTTCCGACAAGATCGTTTTCTCCTCTCACAACCACAATGATCTCGGTCTCGCCGTGGCCAACGCGCTGGCCGCGGTGCTCGGTGGCGCGCGCCAGGTCGAGTGTACCGTGAGCGGCATTGGCGAGCGCGCGGGCAACACCGCCCTCGAAGAAGTCGTCATGGCCATGCGCACCCGTCACGACATCTATCCCTTCGACTGCGGCATCGATTCCGTCGAGCTGGTGCCCTCCAGCAGTCTCCTCAGCAAGATTACCGGCCTCGCCATCCCCTACAACAAGCCCATTGTCGGCCGCAACGCCTTCGCCCACGAGTCCGGCATTCACCAGCACGGCATGATTGCGAACCGCCAGACCTATGAAATCATGACCCCCGAATCCGTGGGGCGTAACCGGAGCGAGCTGGTCCTGGGTAAGCATTCCGGGCGCGCGGGGCTGGCCAATCGAAGCGAGCACCTGGGCTACAAGCTGGACGACGCCGCCATCAGCCAGCTCTACGAGAAGTTTATCGCCCTGGCCGACAAGAAAAAGGAAGTCTACGACGACGATTTGCGCATGCTGATCGTGTCGCTGAATAACGAAAGCTTCGAGGTATATCACCTCAAGCAGCTACGAACCTCCGGCAATGACCCGTCCATGGCCCTGGTGACCCTTTCCAAAGGCGAGGAGACCTACACCGATACGGCCACGGGCGACGGCCCGGTTCACGCCGCGTGCATGGCCATCGAACGCATCATCGGCGTCTCCGGTCGCCTGGAACAGTTCGATGTCCGCGCCACCACTCCGGGTAAAGACGCCCTGGGCGAGGCTTATGTAACGGTTTCTTTCAGTGGAAAGACCTACAAGGGCAACGGCGCGAGCACGGACATTATCGAAGCCGCCGTTACGGCCTACCTGAACGCCATGAACAAATACCTGGCGCTCTCCAGCAGCGAGGTGCCGATCCGGCCCGTAGATGTTGCGGCCAGCGTCTGAAAGTTGCTTCCCAACCCCAACGAATGGTATAGTATCGCGTTTTGCCGGGCAGGAACACCTGCGGTTGCGTTCTGCCCGAATTTTCAGGCCCAACGGCACCCGCTTCCAACCTTGGCTGTCGTTAGGTTATTACAGGTTAAGTGAGCCCCCAGGCCCTTGCGGATTTCAAGGCGGGCGGCAATACATGGCGCGGCTCCAAAGCCCGATCAAGGAGAATCATCATGAAAGAAGGCATTCACCCGAAGAACTACCGGGATGTGGTATTTAAGGATGTAGGCGCGGACGAAGCCTGGATTACCCGCTCCACCGTGAAGACCGATCGCACCATCACCTGGGAAGACGGCAAGGAATATCCCCTCTTCACGCTGGAAATCTCAAGCCGTTCCCATCCCTTCTACACGGGCAAGCAGAAGTTCATCGACACCGAAGGTCGCGTAGAACGCTTCCAGAAGAAGTACGCCCGCACGTTGAAAAAGGACTAAGCGCCTTTCAACATGGATAGAAACATGCGCGAAAAGCTCCTCGCCGTCGCGGCTGAGTCCGACCGGTTGAGCGCGGCCATGTCCACGCAGGAAGTGGCGGCCGATCCCGAAGCCTATCGCAAGCATGCCAAGGCCCACGCCGAGATGAACGATCTCGTGCGCTGTTTTCGCCGCTACGAGGAACAGGAAAACGGCCTCCGGGAAGCCGAGGCCGTTATCCGCGAGGAAAACGACCCCGAAATGCTCGCCCTCGCCGAGGAAGAGCGGGACACGTTGCGTGTCTCGCTCGAGTCCCTTGAGCAGGAGTTGCGCATGCTCCTCGTGCCCAAGGATCCCAACGACGACAAGAACACCATCGTCGAAATCCGGGCGGGCACGGGCGGCGACGAAGCCGCGCTCTTCGTGGCCGATCTCTTCCGCATGTACTCCCGATTTGTGGAGCGCAAGGGCTGGAAGATCGACGTCATGAATTCACACGTCACGGAGCTGGGCGGCTACAAGGAAATCTCTTTCCAGATCACGGGCGATCAGGTCTTCAGTCAAATGAAGTTCGAAGGCGGAGTGCACCGCGTCCAGCGTGTGCCCGATACCGAGACCCAGGGCCGCGTACACACCTCGGCCGTTACCGTGGCCGTAATGCCCGAAGCGGAAGAAGTGGAACTGGAGCTCGACATGAACGATCTCCAGTTCGACGTATACCGCAGTTCCGGGCCCGGTGGCCAGAGCGTGAACACCACCGACTCCGCCGTCCGCGTCACCTATAAGCCCACGGGTATGATCGTCACCTGCCAGGACGAAAAGTCTCAGCACAAGAACAAGGCCAAGGCCCTGAAGGTGCTTCGCGCGCGCCTCCTCGATATTAAGATGCAGGAAGAGGCCGACAGCCGTTCGAAAGACCGCAAGTCTCAGGTGGGGAGCGGCGATCGCAGCGAGCGCATCCGCACCTACAACTTCCCCCAGAATCGCCTTACCGATCACCGCATCAAGCTATCGATCAATTCCCTCGACCGCGTCATGAGCGGCGGCGAGCTGGATGAAGTGGTGAACTCCCTCATCGCCGCCGACCGCGCCGCGAAACTCACGGAAGAGTAATGGCCACGGTCCGCGAGGTTCTGGCGGAGACGGCAAAACGCCTCGCGGGCGTCACGGAAACCCCCGAGTTCGAAGCCAACCTTCTCGCCGGCCACGCCTGGGGTTGGGACCGTGCCCGACTGATTATGAATGCCGCTTCCGCGGCGGACGCTGACCTCCTGGAGCCACTGGTGCTTCGGAGGCTCGCCCACGAGCCCGTGGCCCATATCCTGGGCAACTGGGAATTCTTCTCTCTCGAATTCGACACGCCGCCGCCCCTGCTCGTGCCACGGCCCGAGACCGAGCATCTCGTCGAGGTTGCCCTTGACCATCTGGGCGACTCGGAAGGGCGCGTGCTGGATCTCTGCACCGGCACCGGCTGCGTGATCCTAAGCATTGCAAAGAACGCCCGAGGCGGGGAATGGTGGGCCGGCGATCTCAATCCAATCGCGGTGGACGCCGCCCGCGCCAACGCCGCCCGCCATGGGGTCACGCTCAACGTTGTCGAAGGCGATCTCTTCGCGCCCCTGCCAGCGGATGCTGGCCCCTTCGATGTGATCGTATCGAATCCACCCTACGTGCAGGATGACGAGTGGGAGGGACTCGCACCGGATATCCGGAACTACGAAGATCCCCGCGCGCTCCTCTCCGGAAGTGACGGGCTGGACTGCATCCGCCGCATCGTCGCACAGGCGCAAGACTGGCTCGTGCCCGGCGGACTTCTCGCGCTGGAGATGGGGGAGGCCCAGGGCCCCGCACTCCGCACACTCCTCGCCGGTGCGTGCTACGAGGAGATAAAGATTGCGGAAGACCTCGCGGGGCACAATAGAATCGCCAGCGGGCGAAGGGGGAGTATTCTGAACCGCGAATGAACGCGAATGGACGCGAATTTGTCCAACGGTCGCGCTCACAAGAGTTTGAGCCTGGCTCGCCTCTCTTATTTGCACCAGAATTCGCTTCCATTCGCGGTTCAAACCACATTTGACCTCATCTGCGCTCTTCTCGATAGGCAGTCAAGCGTCTGGTCTCTTTTCATCGACTCGCGGGGCGTCCAGGTGCTAGAATTCCCCCTTCGCAGTCGGATCGGCAGTCTTGAGATATTTTCTTGAACGCGGAGGGGTCGGGATGAGCGAGTTACCTCAGTTTCGCAGCATGGCCGTGCGGGAGATGCCGGAGACGGATCGCCCTCGGGAACGCCTGGAGCAGGTGGGTGCGGAGGCCCTGCGCGATGCCGAGTTGATCGCCGTGTTGTTTCGTACCGGCACCCGCAAGCAGGGCGCGGTCGGACTGGCCGAAGAGCTGATTCGGCGCTTCGGCGATTTGCGTCGTCTGGGGCGCGCAAGTCTTCAGGAATTGCAGCAGGTGCCCGGCGTCGGGCGCGTGAAGGCGATCGAGTTGAAAGCGGCCCTGGAACTGGGAATGCGCCTCGCGCGGCACCAGTCCCTGGGGCGGCCCAAGATCTCCAGTGCGCGGGACGTTTTCGACCTGCTGAAGTACGATTTCAAAGAGTACGAGACGGAGCGCTTCAAGAGCGTGCTCCTGAACACGAAAAACGAAGTGCTCCGGGTCGTGACGGTGTCCAGCGGTTCCATCGCGGAAACACTGGCCGCCCCCGGCGATGTGTTTCGCGAGGCCGTGCGCGATGCGGCCGCCGGAATTATTATATGCCATAACCACCCCAGTGGGAACCCCGAACCGAGCCAGGCCGATCTTCGGCTGACGCAGCAACTGGTCGAGGCGGGCAAGATACTCGGGGTATCCCTCCTGGACCATGTGGTCTTCGGCGATATGAAATTTGTAAGTTTGAAAGAAAGGCAATTGATGTGAATAAACCGTTCAATGGTTGGAAAGAGGGTTTACCCTTCTATGGCCCCGTGCTCGCGGCCGCCGTGCTTCTGGGCTTCTTCCCCGTCATCGGCTGGTTCGCCCCGCTCGTCGCCCTTCTCGGTGTGTGTATGGCGCTCTTCTTCCGCGATTTCCCGCGAACCGTCAGCGCGGCGGGCCACGAAGTCGTCTCCCCGGCGGACGGCACCGTGGTCGCGATTGAGGATCTGGACGAATCCCCCCACTACGACGGCCCCACCCGTCGCGTTTCCATATTCCTCTCCGTCTTCAACGCCCACCTGAACCGCGCACCCTATCCCGGCACCGTGACGGCGGTCAAGTACGCCCCCGGCGCCTTCAAGGACGCCCGGCTGCCCGAGACCTCCCAGGTGAACGAGTCCAACGCCGTCTGGATGGAAACGGAAAAGGGCCCCATGACCATCCGGCAGATCTCCGGCGCAGTGGCCCGCCGCATCGTCTGCCCCGTCGGCGTGGGAACAACCCTCACAAAGGGCGAGAAATTTGGTATGATACGCTTTGGTTCCCGCACTGAACTCTATCTGCCGGCCGGTACGGAAGTCACCGTGACGCTGAACCAGACCGTCTACGCCGGCTTAACCGTGATGGCTCGATTCTGATGAAAATTGCCCGATTCCGCACCCACAAGCGACGCCATCTCGTCCGGCGCAAGCCCATCAACGCGCTGGCGAGCTTCATGACCGTCCTGAATCTCTACTGCGGAATCGCAAGTATTTTCGCCAGTATCGGCAATGAATTCGAGCAGGCGGCCATCTTCATTCTCGTTGGAATCATTTTCGACGCGCTGGATGGGACCGTAGCCCGCCTCACCAAGAGCACCTCCGATTTCGGCAAGGAACTCGACAGCCTCTGCGACATCGTGACCTTTGGCGTGGCCCCTGCGGTGCTCGTATTTACATCCTATCTGCCCGACGCGCCCACGTTGCACCTGGAGATGACGAAACATACCGAATCCATCATCGGGCGCACCGGTTCCTACATGGCCATTCTCTACGTCATCTGCGCGGCGTGGCGCCTCGCCCGCTTCAATACGTTCCAGGCCGAGCGCACCGATTACTTCACGGGGCTACCGTCGCCCGCGGCGGGGGGTACCCTGGCGTCTTTTGTGCTCTTCCTGGCTTACTTCGAGTCGCGCCTCGACAACTACCAGATGGGGCCCTTCGCCTATTACCTGCTGGGGCCGATGGCGGTGATTTGCGGCCTGCTCATGGTCAGCACCGTGCGCTACCCCAAGAACAAGATGAAGTCCTTCCTGCTCGCACCGCGCCATGCCCTCATCGCCCTCGCCGTCTATGCGGTCATTATCGTCGTGATCCACTACGCCGTGAGCAAATCCCCCAAAATCGTGCTATTCCCCCTGGGGGCGACCTATGTGCTCTACGGCCTCGCCGATACCGTCTTCTACACCTTTTTCAAGCGGCGGCCCTTGCCCGCCGAAGAGGCGGTCGGGCCGGTCTTGCGGCCTTTGGAGCCTTTTTCACCTTCGGTCTCGGAGTCCGGCCCGTCCCCGTCGTCGTCGATTCCCGAGAAGAAGTCGGACGCCCGGTAGTTCTCCAGCAGTTCGCCAAGGATAACTTTGAGTGTCGCCGCGATCGGCACCGCCAGCAGCAGCCCGGCGAACCCCAGCGTACTGCCGAAGACCATAATCGCCAGGATGACCCACACCGGCCCCAGACCCACCTGCGATCCCACGATGCGCGGCGTGAGGAAGTTGCCCTCCAGAAACTGGGAGATGACAAACGTGGCGAGCACCGCACCCACGTGCCAGTTCACCGGGCCGTAGTGGAGCATGGTCAGAATGACCGCGGGGCCGATGGTCAGGATCAGGCCCAGATAAGGGACGAAGCTCCCCAGCGCCCCAAGGAACGCCAGCAGCAGGGCGAAAGGCGCTCCCGCGATGAGGAAGCCAATCGCGTACATCGCGCCCAGGCAAAAGCACACCGTCACCTGGCCCCGAAGAAAAGAACGCAACTGGCGGTCAATGCTGGACATGATCCGGCGCGTCTTTTTCCGGTAGCGGTGGGGCACCAGGTCGTCGCAGGCGGCCACAATGTGGTCGTAGTCCTTCAGCAGATAGATGGCCACGAAGGCAAACAGCACAAAGTTGCCTATGAACAGAAAAGACCGCAGGAAAGTATCGCCTATCAGCCCCAGAAGTCGAATCAGGGAGCTGCCCGCATCCTTGAACTGGGGGAAGAGGGACTTGAAGATGGCGCCCGCGTCTTCCGTTACCGTCTCGCCGATCTTCTGGCGCAGCAGGGCCATGGCGTCGGGATCCTCCACCTCTGGACCCGCCAGCTTCATCACCCGGACCAGGCTGTCCAGAGCCAGCCATTTCTCCAACTTCGCCGCGACCACTTTTTGAAACTGGGAAGCGGCTACTTTGTCCTCCTCCGACCGAGTTGGCCCGTCGAAGAGATCGGTGATTCGCTCGCCCACCTCCGTACCGTTGACCTCCGTTACTCCCGTCGCTCCGTCACCGGCAGTGGGGGCGGGGAGCTCCGGAGTCGGCGCGGGCGCAACCACCTTCGCCGCGCCTTCCAATGGCTCGCCGGGCTGCTCCATGTTGTCCGCGTCCGCCGCCTGCCTGCGGGCCGGCTCCATCATTTCAGTGGCCTGCTCCATCACGCTCGAAAAAACGAACAACGGCAGGAGCATGGAAGCCAGAACAATTCCCCCCACCAGCGTGACAATCGCGCCCACCCGCGAGATATGGCGGCCCTTGATCTTGTAGGTCTCGATCTTGTCGATGACCGGATCAAAAACATAGGCCACGATAAAGGCGAAGAAAAGGGGCACCAGCACGGCGCTCAGGAGATAGAGCACGGCGGAAACGACAATGATCGCCCCCAGCAGGCCCACGGCCCGCACCCACTTGTTCTGAAAGACTTCTAAAACCATGCACCTACCCTCGGGGTGAAGTAAACTCATTGAAGCGGGGCCGATCCTGCCGCCGCACGGCAAGCATACAAAGCGCCCTGGGTCCCATACAAGCTGCGGGCACGATTATTCGCCCGAAGGGGTCTGGGTCAGCAGCGTCGCGACTAGATAGGACACCCCGATCGGTCGGATCCGCCCGATCAGTCGGATTTTACAGCCTTGTGCAGGCCTTCCGGCTCCTTGATCACAATCCACGGGCGTGTGTCCGGAGCCTTCAATGCCTGTGAGAGTCCCCCTGCCGGAATTGGATCGAGCCACCGGCTTTTTTCAATATCCAGCCAGCGCAGTACCGTGCCGCCAGCGCAGTTCGCGAGCATGGAGGTGGCCTCCCCACCTTCGGGAAAGTAATAGGCCTGCTGCTCCGCGCGATTGAGAGTCAGGTAGACCGGCGTGGCGTCGGTGCCGACCAGGTTGTAGCCGAAGGGCTTCGGCTCCGCCCCCACCAGATCGAAGGCCTCCGCAAACATCCGCGCACTCTTCAGGTTTGCCTGGGCCCGCTCGCTGAGGCCCAGCCCCGAATCGGGTCGGTGGAAGCGGATGGACGCCGCACCGCCCAGCAAACTGCGCCAGAAGCGCGCTTCGCCGTCCCGGCTGCTCCCGAAGCGCCCGCCGTCCGCGCCGTAGCACTTTACGTGGTTGATGGGCCGGGGCGCGTCTTTCAGGTAGTCTCGTACCCAGAGGAGATTGCCCCAGTGCTTCTCGCCGTTATTGTGATTGTTCTGCGACATGTCTACGAAGCTGTAGATCTCCGGGTGGTCCAGCGTGCTCCGGTGCTGCTCGGCCTGAAGGTTCCAGTCATCCCACATCTCCGTCGTCTGCGCCACCACCCCCATCTCCGCCGCCTTCGCCTTCACATAGCCCGACCAGTAGGCGCCCCACTCGGGATTCGCCCCCGTCTCGTTGTCCATGCAATAGAGCACGTTGGGATAGGGGAGGGAGATCTCCAGCACTTTGTCGATGTGCTTCTGTTGGTACTTCAGAAGCAGCATATTGTTTTCCTCCGCAGGCTCCGTGCGAAAAAAGCGATTCTTGTTGGCGCCGGGGTGGTCGGGATAGTCGTTCAGCAGCCCCGATGTCTCTTCGGTGTAGTTGATGTTGTTTACTGGCCGGAAGGGATTCTTCTCCCAATACTGCATCGCATAGTCGAATCGATCCCACAGTTCATACTGGATGACGATGTCCCGCGCCAGGCAAAAATCCAGCAGGTGCCGCAGACGCGCGTAGTACTCCTCGTTCAGGTGCTCCAAGTCGTATTTACCGTCTGCGTTCTGGTGAAACATCCACACATTGCCTTCGTCCCGAGAGGAGAGGGTGTTGCGGATGTAGTTCCCGCCCGAGGCCTTTAACAAATCGAGATGTGCCTCCAGATCGGGAATCTGGAACAGGTTGTCCTCCACCGAGCCGCCCAGCAGCACCACGGGCGCGCCCTTGTACTCCCAGTAGAAGGGGTTCGCCGCGGCGGGCTTCAGGCACTGAGCATTGCGCGTGTCTCGATCCGGTGGCGCAGCGGGGGCGAAAGCGGGCAGCGCGGCGGTAAGGACAGCGAAAAAGCTCAGACAGGCTCGTGGGTAGCGCATGGCGTTGGAATCCTCGTGATTAGGGCTTCGGTAGTGTATCGACCTTCGGCTTCGCAGGTCACGGCTCTTCGCACTCCCGCCGCCTGCCGCAGAATTCGCTGGCATCGGGTATAATTCCACCAACGCCGTGGATTTTGATCATATTTTTTGCCTCATCGGCCTCTGAGGTGTTGAATCTACCCTTTGAGAGGAAAGTTCCCCGATTGTCCAGTTACAACCAGCGCACCTACACCCGTATTGACGTAAATCTTCCTGTGACTGTGGTTCCCGAGGGCGGCGCTTCTTTCGAAGCTTCGGTGGTTGACATCTCCGTTGGCGGCCTGCGCGTCGAACACCGCGAGCCCATGGAGCGGGGGACTCCCGTAGTCTGCAGTTTCGTCGGAGAGACCCACACGCTCATCGAAGTGCGCGGCATCGTGTGCTCCCGAGACCATGAGAGCTTCGGCGTACGCCTGACCGGTTATGACACGGTTTCCTATATGTACTTGAAAGGGCTTCTCTTAAGCATTGCGGACGACCCCCACGCGTTGGAGGACGAAATCCTGCTTAACCTCGATGAACTGCCCCAGGCGGATTGACGGGCATCGGGAGAGCCTAACCCCGCCCTAACACGCGCATTTCCTTGCCCTTACGCATGAAACGCGCCGCGAAAACTTGCCTTTCGGCGTCCCGGCCTTGTATAATCGGGGGTCTCGTCGATTGTCTACCCGAAAACCGCCGACTCCCGATCCCTGCCTCGTTTCGGTCAGGGGGGCGCCAGGATGTTTTGGTTCCGGCCCTGTTCCGTTCACCCGGTTTTCGCTAGATCCCTCAACTGACCGGGCAGCCAAATCGTTAAAGCCAAGGAGAATTCTCGTTCATGCATTCGATTGATAAAATCCGCAACGTGGCCATCATCGCCCACATCGATCACGGAAAAACCACGCTGATCGACAGTATTTTTGCAGCCACGCACCTCTTTCGCAGCAACGAAGCGGTGGCGACGCGGGTCATGGACAACAACGAGCTCGAACGGGAGCGGGGTATCACCATCCGGGCCAAGCACTGCACGGTCACCTGGAAAGATTACCTGATCAACATCATCGATACCCCCGGCCACGCCGACTTTTCCGGCGAGGTGGAGCGTACCCTCTCCATGGTGGACTCCGTGCTGCTGCTGGTGGACGCCAACGAAGGCCCCATGCCCCAGACGCGCTACGTGCTTACCCGCGCCCTTCGCATGGGCTATCGCCCCGTCGTTGTCGTGAACAAGGTGGACCGGCCCCAGGCCCAGCCCGACAAGGCGCTCGACAAGACCTTCGACCTCTTCGTCGAACTCGGCGCGACGGATGAACAGTGCGACTTCCCCGTGCTCTATGGCTCCGGCCTGGCCGGCTGGCTCGTGCGTGATCTGGAAGACGACGCCCACGAAGGTATGGAAGCCCTCTTCGAGACCATCATCAGCGAGGTGCCCGCGCCCAAGGGCGATCCGGAGGCACCCTTCCTCATGCAGGTCAGCTCCATCGGCTGGAAAGACCACATCGGCCGAACCGCTCTGGGCCGCGTGCTCCAGGGCAGCCTCAAGAAAGGCCAGAAGTTTCGCCGTGTGTCCACCCGGTGGCTGGGCGAGAAGCTCGCCCATCACGACGATTTCCACCACCAGCGGGAGTGGGACATCACCGGCGACCGGCAGGAAAAATGCACCTACCTCTGGGTCACGCGCGGCCTCGAGAGTGAACTCGTCGACACAGTCAGCGCGGGCGACATCGTGACCCTCGCCGGACCCGACGACATCAGCATCGGGGACACGTTCTCGGATCTCGACTACGACAAGGTGCTTCACCCCCTGGAAATCGAAGAGCCGACGGTCTCCATGAATTTCATGATGAACAGCGGCCCCTTCGCCGGGCAGGACGGCGACGCCGTTACGCTGCGCCAGATTTCCGCGCGGCTGGAGAAGGAGCTTCGCACCAACGTGGCCCTGCGCGTCGAAGAGACCGAGCGCGGCGACGCCCTCAAGGTTTCCGGCCGCGGCGAACTCCACCTGGCCATCCTGCTCGAAGAAATGCGCCGTGAAGGCATGGAGCTCTGCGTTTCCCCGCCCGAAGTCATCATCCACCGCGATGAAGACGGCAAGCGCCTGGAGCCCATGGAAGTGCTGACCATCGACGTGCCCGGCGAATACCAGGGCACGGTTATCGAAAAGATCGCGGGCCGCAAAGGCGAACTGGCCGCCATGCACGTCGAGCCCACGGGCATGGTCCGCCTCGAATTCAACATCCCCACCCGCGGCCTGATCGGCTATCGCGGCGAATTCCTCACCGACACCCGCGGCCTCGGCATCATGGCCTCGCGCTTCGTGGGCTACGGCCCCTGGTGCGGCGATGTCGTCACCCGAAAGCGCGGCTCCATGGTCAGCATGGAAACCGGCCAGAGCACGTCCTACAGCCTGGAAAACCTCCAGGAGCGTGGGACCCTCTTCCTCGGCGCGATGGAGCCGGTCTACGAGGGTATGATCATCGGCGAATACTCCCGCCCCGGCGACATGCCCTGCAAGCCCACCAAGCGCAAAGCCCTCACCAATCACCGCGCCGCCGGCAAAGACCACAGCAGCGGCCTCGACGTGCCCCGTATTTTGACCCTCGACGTCGCCCTCGAATGGATCGCCCCCGACGAGCTGGCGGAAATCACGCCGCGATTCGTGCGGGTTCGCAAGGCGGTGCTGAATTCCGAAGAGCGCAAGCGCGACGAGAAAAGGCGAACTTCGGCCTGAGATTGAGTTGGCTGAATCATTTCCACGACCGGCGTCTCCCTGAGAGACGCCGGTTTTTTTTGAATTGGGGCATCCGTGGGGGGGCTTATGGGTCTTATGGGTTGGGCAGCGAAAGTGGTATAGTGTCTATCGGAATCTCGATAGACCTGTAAATCGGAGGGCACATGATGACGCAAGGCGGCTTTATCCCACCTCACGGAAATTATGAGGCGCTAATCTTCTATCAGAAGACCGAGGTGATCTTTGACATCACGTTCCGATTCTGTCAACGCTTCCTCGGCAGGGGAGATCGTACGGTCGACCAGATGGTGCAGGCCGCTCGGTAGGGAAAGCAGAACATCGCGGAGGGCGTGAAGGCGTCAGGCACTTCAAAGGAGACAGAGATACGGCTCATCAATGTAGCACGATCCAGTCTGGAAGAGTTGCTTGTCGACTACAGAGACTTTCTGCGCGTACGCGACCTGCCCCTGTGGGCCAAGGATTCCAGGGAGGCCCGATATGTTCGCCAGCTCGGAAAGAAAGTACCCTTCAACTTTGAATTGTTTCGAGTGTTTGTCGAGAGTCGACCGCCCGAGGTTGTCGTAAACATTGCCATCTGCCTGCTTCATCAGGCGAACTATCTGCTGGATCAACAGAAGCGGGCACTGGAGCGCGACTTCATAAATGAAGGCGGTATCCGTGAACGCATGAAGCGAGCCCGCTTGGAGCAACGCAAAAAAGAAGGTTGATTTGGCAAACTGGAAGTTTGCCCAACCCATACGACCCATACGACCCATACGACCCATACGACCCATACGACCCATACGA
>JAEUWI010000013.1:11028-147870 GCA_016791475.1 Candidatus Hydrogenedentota bacterium | reverse complement strand
TTGCAGATGGCCAAAGAAAAGCACCCCGACGCCACGCCGCGCATCATCAGCGACAACGGCCCCCAGTTCCTCTCCCGCGACTTCAAGGAGTTCATCCGCATCAGCGGCATGACCCACGTGAAGACCTCGCCCTACTACCCCCGGGGCGCCCCGCCCGCAATCAGCAGGTCATCGCCCGCCTGCTGGATGATGTACTCTTCCTTCCCGAAGGACGCCGGATCAAGATCGCCGATCACCGCCGCGGGCGCATCATGAAAGCCCACATATATCAGGCTAGCCTTCTCATCCACCGCCGACACGATGGGCAGCGTACATCCGCTGATCCGTGCCACATAATCCTGAAGTACCGACGCCGCGTACTATTCCGCCGCCGTGGCCGAGGGCGAGGAGTAGATGTGGTAGTCGCTCTTCCCCTGCTCCACCAGTGGTCTGGCCGGCACTGAAGCCGCCGCCAACAGGCAAGACCACATCAAGCCATACAAGGCCAATGCTCTGCATATCTTCATACGTTCAAATCCTTCTCATGAGACAGACCCGCCTCTTGTAATCCTCGCCCGGCATCTCCATCATCCCCACCTTTGCGCCTTGGCGCCTTTGCGTGCAAGAAATCTCCCCTACTTCACCTTCACATACATCACCACCGCCGCGCCCGGCTTCTCCTTCAGCTCAATCGCCACGCCTTCCTCCATCAGCGCCTTCCCCGTCATCCGGATCGTACCCTCCACGTCCACATTCCGCACGTCGTACTCCGCATCTGCTTCCAGTCCCTTCAGCGGGAAGGACGCGCCGAAGAACTGGCTTTCGTTTCGGCGGAAGGCCTGCACAAAGCCCGTGCCCGTATCAGGCCGGTTGAACTGCCACGCAATCCAGTTGTCCTGCGAAACGCTCCAGGGAGTCAGGGGATAATAATCGCCGTAGTAGCTCGGACCAACCTCCAGCCATTCGTTGTAGAGCTTCATGATCAGCGCATCGTCCACCGCCACGCGGAAGTCGAAGCAGCCGATATTGGCTGGGCACATGTTGCTCCGGCGCATGTAGGGGTGGTAGGACGAGCCGCCCGTGCCTTCGCCCCAGCCCACGGTGTTGGAGGGGTTGTAGCCCGTGCCGAAGATTGGCAGCCACAGGGACAGGCCGTAGGTATGGCCCTGCTGGCCCGCGGGCTCGAAGAGGTAGTCGCTGCGCAGCAGGGGAATGGCCCGGCGCATGGTCTCCAGATCGTTGCGACGTCCGCCCGAAGCGCATGAGTCGATCAGCATTCCTGGATGCCGCCGCAGGAGCTCATCCCAGTAGGCGAGGTAGCCCATGACGTACTTATTCTCCGTCATGCCCTGGCGCTCTGCCGTGTCGTTCTCGCGCCAGAATTTGAGCGGGTCGATGTTGTAGTCCTGGCGGTAGAGATCGATTCCTTCATCCGTGATGATCTGGTCGATATGGTTCACGAGCCAGTTCCACGCGTCGGGATTGCCCAGATTCAGCAACCCGCCCTTTTCACCGCCGAAAATCCATTCCGGATGCTCGGTGGCCAGCCAGGTGCCCTTCGCCACGCGCTCGGGCTCAAACCACACAATAGTTTTCACGCCCTTGCTGCGCCCATGATCGCTCACGGCGCGCAGGCCGTTGGGGAAACGGTGGGGGCGGCGATCCACTTCCCACGTGCCGGTAAAGGGCCAGTTATTCTCCGCCGCGCCCACATACCAGCCCGCATCCATCCACCAGTAGTCGATCTTCAGGCCCTTGGCAAGGTAGCTGTCGAGAAATTCCTTCTGATTCTGCTCGTTCGCCTTGGTCATCTCCGCGAACTGGTGGGAGCTGCACGCCGCGAAGAAGGGCAGCTTGATCCGCTCCCCGTGGGGCTTGGGAATGTTGTACTGGATCATCCAACGCCGCCAGATGTTCTGGGCGTCGATCCACTCGTTGTCCTGAGAGAACTGCACCACCACCAGCGGCGTCCGGATCTCTTCCCCCGGTTCCAGCCGCAGGTGGGTCAGTTCCTGGCCCGCCTGGACCTGAATTCCGGTGCCGCCGTCCCGCTTGAAGCCCGCCGCCCACTGGCCCGGCCAGCCGATGGTCACAATCGCGCCCTCGTCACCCGAGCGCAGGTTGAAATAGGGATAGGCGAAGTTCGTGCCGCGGCCGCCTTCCGGCGCGATGTGAAAGGATTCTCCCGCGCCCAGCGGCGTCACCAGGGGTTGATAGGCCGTCGCGGACAAATTGTCGCCGTTATTGTGATGGAGCACAAACTCATCGCCCGCGTCGTGCTGAAAAATCGTGTCGATGCCCTGAACCTTCTCCAGCAGTGGCGTTGTGCTGGAGGACGTGTTCTTCAAGTAGACCGTCCATTCCACCGTCTTGAAGTCACGGTACTCCAGACCCTGCCAGCGGACCTCCAGACCCGTCTCCGGATCCTTCCAGGTGATCGTGTGCGCCGTGCGTTGTTCGTCAACAACGCGGCTTTCATCCGTGCGCGCGCTCCGCGCCAGCACCACATCGGAAGCCACCCCGCCATATACGAAGGAGAATGGCGCTCCTACCTGGCCATTGCCCAGGGCCGCCTTCCACGCCGCGCGCCGATCCGGTCCGCCCAGGGTCATGTCCGCCTGCGTGCCCAGCCAGTGCAACAGCGCCGGTGGCGCGGGCTCGTATTCCTCCACCCTCAACGTGAACTGGCCCACGAAATCCGGCGTGCCGCTCGCGCCCGTAGCATGAGCCCCCACCAAATCCAGATTGCCCGCCACGGCCGGCGGCGCAAAGTGAAATTCGGTCAGCGTGGCCTTCAGGCGCTTGCCCGGCTCCGTAAACACCCACAGCCCCGCCGGATTGTCCCCGTGGGTCAACGTACACGCCGCCGCAAGGTCTGTGATGGGCAGGCCCATGGTCACCTTCGCGTCGTTCGCCGTTAACGCTGGCGCGGCAACACCCAGCTTCGTCATCTGCGTCAATGCGGACAGCCCAGCCTTGTCCTGCGCGCCGTCGAAAAACAGATTCAGCCCGGTGTGCTTCCACGTCTCGCCAAACTCCGCATGAAAGGTGTAGGTGTGCGTCCCCGGCGTAAGGGGAATGCGAATCGTGTTGTCCCCCGCGCTGTTCAGCCACTGCGGCGCGGCAACCGCCTCGCCTTCATACACAAAGAGGTCCCAGGCGGCATCCACCGGCCCCGCGTTGTAGCGATGCCGTGGATTTACCGTGCCCTGTTCGTCCGTTTCAAAGAGGGCGATGCCGCTAAGGTCCAGGGCGGGTGCGGTAAAGACACAGAGACCCGACAAAATCAAAATGGTGTGTTTAAGACGCAGCATGGGATACTCCTTTGTTTCGAGATACACCGCCCCCTTCCCCCGCCTCAGGCGCGCCTGAGCATCAGGTCCCCGGAACTCCGCTCCGAAGTCCACCCACCATGATGGCCGATGGATGCCCTTGCGCACAAGCCCCCAGCCGGACCGCCGTGATCGCGGGCGTTTTCCTTCGCTCCGCGCCCAGACCCCGGCAAAGGCCGTAGTACCCCGCCAAACTCAGCTCCGCAGCACGACCCGCTGCTCCCGCAGCGCGCGATTCGCCATCTGGGCCGCTGACGCCGCACGGACGCCCGCCTCCACCGGCGCGTTGGGTGTGTTTCGCGTACGGATGCACTCGAGCCAGTTGCTCAGGTGGAGAAACTCGCCCCGGGGCTCGTTGAAGAAATCCGCGCCGCGCGGGCCGTCCCCCAGTACAAGTTCCTTGTAAGGCGCGGTGTTGTTGCGCTCGGGGTGGAACTCGTAGCGCCCGCGGTCCGCGTAGAGCGTGGCCTTCGTGCCCATATACTCCATCATGGCCGCATTGCGCGCATTGGAGAAGGTGCCCTCAAAGTAGATCTGCGCCCTGGGCGTGTCGTAAGTCAACAGCGTCTGCACGGTGTCGGGCGTTTCCCACTCGCCTTCTTTCGCAAAGAAACTGCCGATACTCGTGGCCATCGCCGGATCGCCCGCCTCCAGAAACCAGTGGGCCACGTCGATGTAGTGCACCATGAGGTCGGTGAAGATACCACCACCGAAGTCCCAGAACCAGCGCCAGTTGCGGAAGCGATACTCATCGAAGGGCTGGTCGGGCGCATTGCCCAGAAAGGCCTTCCAATCCACCGTGGCGGGATCGATGCCATATTTGCCTTTGGGGCTCCGCTCGGCATTTCGATTCCACGTGAGGTGCACTTTGAGCACCTCGCCCAGTTCGCCCGCCTCGAAGATCTTCTTCGCCTCGATCAGGTGCGTCATGCTGCGCTGCTGCATGCCCACCTGCACCACGCGACCCGTCTCCTTCTGCGCGGCAATGACGGCCTCGCCCTCCTCCGGCTTGTGGGTCAGCGGCTTCTCCACATACACATCCTTGCCCGCACGGCACGCGTCGATCGTCATGGGTACATGCCAGTGATCGGGCGATCCGATGATCACCGCGTCGATGTCTTCCCGCGCAAGGAGCTCGCGATAGTCCTTCGTCACAAAGGCCCCCGGCTCGGCCAGGGCCTTGCCCGCTTCCAGATGCGCATCCCACACATCGCACACGGCCGCCAGCTTTACTCCGGGGATTTGCTTCACCACCTCCAGTAACTGGCGACACCGACCACCCGTGCCGATCGCGCCAAGCGTGACGGTTTCGTTCTGGGCATAGCCCTTTGCGGTGGCGAGGTAGCCCCCCGCGGCGGCGGCGACGGCGGTGTGGCGAAGGAAATCACGGCGGGTCGAATTCTGGGACATGGGGGGCTCTCCTCTGTTTGCCTTGGGGCTAGTATAGCGGCTTGATCCCGGCGGGGCCAGCAATCAAAATCAGACCGATCACACTAATCAGATCGGTCCGATCCGTCTGATGGGCCTGATGGGCTACCAGTTTTGCCGCTCGCCCGCCCCATGCTATGATCGCCCCTCGGCTGGCGGGCCACCACCCCCACAACAACCCAGGAGAATCTCCCATGGCCACCATGCGCGTCGCTCAAGTTCCCGCACCCGGTTCCGCCTTTGAAATCGTGGAGCGTCCCATTCCCGAACCCACGCCCGGGACGGTGCGCATCAAGGTGGAGGCCTGCGGCATCTGCCACAGCGACATGTTTGCAAAGCTCGGCCTTTTTCCAGGCACGGTCTATCCCCGCGTGCCGGGCCACGAAGTCGTGGGTGTCATCGATGCGATCGGCGAGGGCGTCACCCACCTCTCCCCCGGACAGCGCGCCGGCGTGGGCTGGAACGGTGGCTACTGCAGCGCCTGCGATCCCTGCCGGGGCGGCGACTTTTTCGCCTGCGAGCGCGATTCTCACACGATAACGGGCATCGCCTATGACGGTGGCTATGGCGAGTACATGATCGCGCCGGCCAGGGCGGTCGCACGCGTGCCCGATGGGCTGTCATCCCTCGAAGCCGCGCCCCTGCTCTGCGCGGGCCTGACGCCCTTCAACGCCCTTCGCAATTGCGGCGCACAACCCGGCGACACGGTGGCCATTCTGGGCATTGGCGGCCTGGGCCATCTGGGCATCCAGTTCGCCAGGAAAATGGGCTTCCGCACCGTCGCCGTAGCGCGCGGGGAAGACAAAGCGCCGCTGGCAAAGGATCTCGGCGCGGACCACTACATTGACAGCCAGGCGGGCGATCCCGCCGCCGCGTTGATTGCCCTGGGCAAAGCGAAGGCCATCATTGCCACGGCCACCCACGGCCCCGCCATGACCGCCCTCATGCCCGGCCTCGCGCCGCGCGGCGTGCTCATGGTCCTCGGCGCGGCGGAGAAGCTCGAAGTGAGTCCGGCACTGATGATCGGTGGGAGCTATTCCGTGCGCGGATGGTATTCCGGCACCTCCATCGACGCCGAAGCCACCCTGCGATTCGCCGCCCAACACGGCGTGCGCTCGATGAATGAAATCTACCCCCTCGAACACGCCGAACAAGCCTACAACCGCATGATCAGCGGCGAAGCACGCTTTCGGGTGGTCCTGAAAATCGTCTAAGACCCATAAGACCCATAAGACCCATAAGACCCATAAGACCCATAAGACCCATAAGACTCCCGGAAAGCAAGACTATGCCCGCAAAGACCAAGCCCCCCAGGCCTAAGAAACGCAGCGCCAAGAAAACACCCGCAAAAACCTCGCGCACGCGCAGGCCTTCGGAAATGACCCTCGAAGAGTGGCAGATTGCCCTCCGCCGCGAATACGGTCGCGAGCAAAACTTTCAGCACAAAAACCTGGGCGATCATCCCTTCTTCTCGACCTTCTCCGTTCACAATCCCGCGAGCAAACGCACCTACCGCGTTTCGGTGCGCAGCGAAAATCTCGGCGAGAACTTCTGCACCTGCCCCGATTTCTCCGTGAACACCCTGGGCACCTGCAAGCACATCGAATGGCTGTTGGCGACCTTGCAGAAGAAGCGCGGCGCGAAGGCCGCTTTCCGCGAAGGCTACCACCCGCCCTTCACCGAGGTCTACCTGCGCTATGGCGCGGAGCGCTCCGTCCACATGACGCGCGGCGCGGATTGCACCCCGGCGGCGGACAAGCTACTTGCACGATTCTTCGATCCCCATGGACGCCTCCCGGAGAAAGGCTTTGCGACCTTTGATCGCTTCGTGCGCGACATCGCAAAGACCGAGCACGACATCCGCGTTTACGACGACGTGCTGGCCTTTGTGGCGCAGCACCGGGACAACGCGCGCCGCCAGGAAACGATCACTAAGCTCTTTCAGGGCAAGGGCGGCGCGGCGGCCCTGGGCAAACTGGTGAAGACGAAGCTCTACCCCTACCAGCGCCAGGGCGCGATCTTTGCCGCGAAAGCGGGCCGCTGTCTCCTCGCGGACGATATGGGCCTGGGCAAAACGATCCAGGCGATCACGGCGGTGGAAATCCTCGCGAAGACCGCCGGGGTAGAGCGCGTGCTGGTGGTGACGCCCGCCGCGCTGAAGCACCAGTGGAAATCGGAAGTGGAGCGCTTCACCGGGCGCAGCGCCGAGGTGCTCGACGGCCTCCAGCCGGAGCGGGCAAAGATCTACAAGAGCGACAGCTTTTACAAACTCGCAAACTACGAGACCATCCGCCGCGACATTGAACTCATCCGTGCGTGGCGACCCGACGTGATCATCCTCGACGAGGCGCAACGCATCAAAAACTGGGACACGGCCCGGGCGAAGTCCATCAAGCTATTGGAGTCCAACTTCGCCATCGTGCTGACGGGCACGCCCTTGGAAAACCGTCTCTCGGAGCTCCATTCCATCATGGAGTTCGTGGATCGCTTTCACCTCGGTCCCCTCTTCAAATTCCTTCACGCCCACCAGCACGTGGATGGGGATGGTCGCGTTATCGGCTACAAGGACCTCGGCGCGATCAAGGAAAGCCTCGCGGGCGTGCTCCTGCGCCGCCGCAAGTCGGAAGTGCTCCAGGAATTGCCCGGTCGAACGGACAAGTATTTCTTCGTCGACATGACGCAAGAACAACGCGTCATACACGAAGAGAATGCCGAGATCGTCGTGCGCATCACCGCCAAGTGGCGAAAGTATGGATTCCTTTCTGACGAAGATCAGCGCCGCCTGATGACCGCGCTGCAATTCATGCGCATGTCCTGCAACAGCACCTTCCTAATCGACAAGGAAACGGACTTCAGCACCAAGATGGACGAGTGCGCCCTGCTGTTGGACGATGTCCTGGCCGACCCCGAAACCAAGGTCGTCGTCTTCAGCCAATGGCTCGGCACCCACGAACAACTCATCCGCCGACTCGACGCCCACAATATCGGCCACGCCTTTTACCACGGATCCCTCGTCGGTAAAGCGCGAAAGGAGGTGCTGGAGACCTTTAAAAACGACCCCGCGTGCCGCGTGTTGCTCTGCACCGATTCCGGTGGCGTGGGATTGAACCTTCAGTTCGCCTCGGCCATGGTCATCATGGACCAGCCGTGGAATCCCGCCGTGCTGGAGCAGCGCATCGGACGGGTCTACCGGCTGGGCCAGCAGCGCCCCGTGCAGATCTACCACTTTGTCTCCAAGGGCACCATCGAACACGGCATGCTCGACACGCTCAAGTTCAAGAGCTCCATGTTCGCGGGCGTGCTCGACGGCGGCGAGAACGAAGTCTTCCTCGGCGGGTCGCGCATGCAGAAGTTCATGGAAACCGTGGAGCAAGTCACCGAAGCGGTACCCGCCTCGCCCCTGCCCTCCGAGGAGCCCGTGCGCTATGAGGAAGACGACGCACCCTGGGAAATGCCCGAAACGTCCGCGACCGTCGCCGCGCCGCGCGAAGCCATGGTCGCGAAACAGGCCGATGCCGCTCCCGAGCCCTGGGGCGATTTGGTCAACGCGGGCCTGGCTTTTCTCGGTCAGTTGAGTGCCGCAGCGGCACAAGGGGGCACCGCAAAGTCGCAGGGTCTGGCGGGCTTCATCAAGCGGAACGAGCGCACCGGCCAACCGGAGTTGCAGATTCCCCTGCCCGATCCTGAGACTGCGACAAAGCTCGGAGCGCTGCTTGGGGGACTCGGCGACGTGCTGAAGGTCCTGGGCGCGCGGAACTAGCGAAAAATCACCAGACGGATCGGACCGATCAGACCTATCGGATCAGATCGGTCCGATCCGTCTGATCAGTCCGATGGCGCACTTCACGTCGCGAGTGCCAACCAATTCTCTATTCACCATTCACTTTTCTAAATTCTATTCCGGCAGCGCAAAGGCCACCCACGCATCCCCCGTTTCCGTGCCCAGTTTGCCGCCGCCGGTGGCCGCAATGACGACGTACTGCTTGCCGTCCACCTCATACGTTGCGGGCGGCGCATAGCCGCCGAAGGGCAGTTCGTGTTGCCACAGCTCCTCGCCGGTGTCGGCGTCGAAGGCGCGGATGAGGCTGTCCGGTGTGCCGGCGCAAAAGACCAGGCCGCCCGCCGTCACCATGGCGCCGCCGAAATTCTCCGCGCCGGTGTCGTCTTCACCCCAGGCCGCCAGCTCGGGGTAATACCCAAGCGGTACTTTCCACAGGATCTTGCCGGTGTTCAAATCGATGCAGTTGAGCGAGCCCCACGGCGGCGCCACGCCGGGGTAGCCTTCCTGATCGACGAGCTTATGGTAGCCGCTGAAGGTATAGCGAAGTTCGCCCGAATCCTCGGGACGAATGACTTTCACGCCCGGCTCGCGCAACAGGAAGTAGTCCAGAAGGGCGTTCTCATCTTCTTCCGTGAGTCCCTCGGCGGCGGGCATCAGATTCCTGCCGGTCTTCAACAGCGCGCGAATGTCCGCCTCCTTCACGCGCGCCTCAACGCCAAGCAACGGCGGCGCCATGCCATTGCCCTGAAGATTCGGGCCATGGCACTGGAGGCAGCGCTCCTCATAAAGCTGTTGTCCCCGGCTCTTCGGAAGCGACGGATCGCGGCGCACTTCCACCGCCTTCACCACCGTGATGCTCCAGGCCATCTCATTCGCACTCACATAGAGCAGGCCCCGAGCGGGATCTACCGCCGCGCCGGTCCACTCCGCGCCGCCGTGGAGCCCGTAGAAGATGGTCGCTTTGTTTTCCTCAAAGGGCTCGAACCAGCCGTGGTTGGCCTTGTTGACGATCTGGGTGATGTAGTCACGGGCCTCGTCGGTTCGCTGGGTGATCTGCGCCGGGGTGAACTCCTGGCGTGCAAAGGGCTCGGGAATTTCCACGTCCGGCTGATAGGACCACGTCTGCTCGCCGGGCAGCTTGGACACGGGTGCGCGACGCATACGGAAAGGATAGAGGGGCTTGCCGGTGACGCGATCCAGCAGCAATGTATTGCCGATTTTGGTCACTTGCGCGACCGCATCGACTTTCTTGCCGTCGCGCATGACCGTCACAAGGTTGGGCGGCGCGGGAATATCGAGATCCCAGATCTCGTGGCGGATCTCCTGAAAGTGCCACTTACGCTCGCCCGTGAGGGCATCCAGCGCGATGACGCAATTCGCAAACAGATTCTGTCCCTTGTGGTGCACACCCACGAAGTTGGGTTTGGGGGATCCCGTCGAAATATACGCGATGCCCCGTTCCTCGTCCATCGCCATGCCGCCCCAGCAGTTCGCGCCCTCCTCCACAGTGCTCCAGGAATCGGCGCCATATTCGCCCCCGGATGGCCGGGTGTGGAAGGTCCATAAGCGCGCGCCCGAAACTATGTCAAAGCCCCACACATCACCTTCATAGCCGGGAATTACGAACACGTTCTTATGGATCGCGCCAGCCACCACCGCCTGACCCGAAGCCACTTTGCCCCCGTCGCCGAAGCTCTCGATGGCCTTTCCCGTTTCGGGATCAATCGCCCAAAGCTCTTTGCCCACAGCCACCAGCAACCGGGCCGCGTTCGCGCCGTCGCCCGGCCAGTACACCAGCCCACGATGGGCGGGGCGCCCCTCGCCCTTGAAGCGCCACTTCTCCACGCCCGTGCGCGCGTCCAGCGCCACGAGATACTCGCCCGGCGTGGGGGCGTAGAGCGTATCACCCACAATCACAGGATTGCACTGGATGTGACCCTCTCCGTCTCCACTCCGATATTCCCACGCGACCTTCAAGTCCTTCACCGTATCGCGATTGATCTGCGCCGCGCTGCTGAAGCGACTGTTGCTCGCCCCGCCGTGGGAACGGTGCCAGGTGCTGAAGTCTTTTGGATACCCGTTGGCCGCGGTCAACTCTTCGGTTGTTGCTGCGGGAATCACCTGAAACGCCGGCAGGGAGGCGCGCAGCAGAGGATCCTCCACGCGCGCGGAGACGGCGGCGGCGCTCTCTTTGAGGTCGTCGAAATTCCATAGCCCCACCGTCTCGCCATCGGTCTGCGCGGGGGATTCGCCGGGTGGCGCGGCCTGGAGAATGCCGCGCACAATCTTCACATCGTCCACGAGGCCGTCGCAATTGAAGCCGCCCTCCACCAGCCGCCCGAAAGCCAGACCGCCGGGCGCGGAAGGCATGCCATTGGGCTCGATGGGCTGCCCCGCAACAATAACGCCGTCCAGCGCGAGCGTGACTTCGCCCGGACCGTAGGCAAAGCTGATCGCGCGCCATTGACCATCCGTGATGCTGCGACCCGTGCGCAAATGGTCGGGCTTCATGCCGGGCATATACACCGAAAGGTTGCCACTGCCCGCTTCGGTGAAAATCTCCCAGTGCGCGCCGGAAGCCTTGGTGTGGTTCGCCGCGAGAATGTTGAAGGATGCCGCGCCATTCAGCCTGGCCCGCAGCGACACCGTGATCGGGGGCGTAGCGTAGTCCGGCTTCCCTTCCACAACCATGCCCCCGGCCAGGGCCATGCCGAAGGCTTCCGAAAGCGAAGGCGCGCCTTTGGAGACCGCCGGGCGCAGGCTGGCGCGCTGGGGCACGGGCTTCGGCCCCGGCGCCGCACCGCCATCAAGCTGGGGCACAATCCAGTCGAGCCCTTCAAGGTTATCGCGCAGCGTGTCTTCAGCGTCGTCTTCCGTGTGGCCGAGAATGCCAATAGGGCCCGAATAGCCACTGTCGCGAACCACCTTGATGAGGTCCTTGTCCAACTCACCCGAGGCGATGGGCAGGATTTTCTGGCCCTTCTTGTCGCCCTCGCGGTTCATGCCGTTCAGGTTGAAGCAGTAGAGGTAGGGCATCATCCGCTGGATGAGCGCCGGCAACTGGTCCACGTGATCGTGGCCGTGGTGCATGTTGTACACCATGCCCACGTTGGGCAAGTTCAGCGCCTTGATGATGGCAATCTGATTGTCCGGCTCTCCGAACCACGCACCGTGGTTGTACAGGCCCACGGTGCAACCGATCTCCGCGGCCGCCGCCGCAATAGGCCGGATCGCGTCGGCGTGCTGCCGCACCCGCGCGGCCTGCTCTTCCGGCGTGCACTGGATTTCGCCGCCGCCCATGGTGATCCAGAGCTGGGTCTTCACCTCGTGGCGCTTCAGCGCATCCAGGATGGCCTTCGCCTCGTCGTTCAGCGCGCCGGGAAACCAGAAGGCCGTCAGCTCGATACCATAGCGCTCCAGCGTCTCCATTTCCTCATCAAAGGTGGGGATATGCTCCGCGCGCCAGTCGTAGGCAAACTTCTTGAAGCCCAGCCGCGCCAGCATCTCCGCACGCTCCGCCGGACCCCGCTTCGCGCTGTCGAAGGGCACGATGCACCACGCCACGAGATTTTCCCGCGCAAAAAGCGCCGGCGCCTCGGCAAGAGCCTGGATCGCAATTCCAGTCAGCAACAACACCGCCGCAACAATGCGGACGGGATGCCCTAATTTGAGTTGTCTCATTGAATCTCTCCACGTAGTTTGAAAGGCGCGGGAACTACCCCCGCGTGTGACGATTGGACTTTGATCTTCGAAAAAGGTTTGAAGTCTAACGACAAAGAACGCCCAAGATAAACGGGCCATGGTCCTCAGAGAACCATGGCCCGTAGCGGTCAATCAGTCTATCGCGTCACCGCGCGCCGCTCAAGAAATTCCGCGACGTCGCGAACGCATGCTCGCCCATCCCAGGCCGACCATCGTAAACAGCACCAGGATCACATCACTGGTCAGGCCTGCGCCTCCCTTGAACTGGGGCGCGGAACAGCCAACCGTCGGCTTTGCGGCCCGATCCAGCTCCGCTTGCGTGAGGAAGCCGTCTTCGTTCGAATCAATCTCATTGAACTGGGCCAGGGTCATTCCCGCCGAACCCGCGGACGCTTCGGCGAAATTCAACCGGTCGTCACCGTCGCCATCAATCGTGTCGAAGTTGTCCAGGAGCCGGTTGGCGATGGTGGCAATGGGTTCCGGCTCACCTTCACCTTCACCTTCACCTTCACCTTCACCTTCACCTTCACCTTCGCCTTCGCCTTCACCTTCACCTTCGCCTTCGCCTTCGCCTTCACCTTCACCTTCACCTTCACCTTCACCCTCACCTTCACCTTCACCTTCACCTTCACCTTCACCCTCGCCTTCACCTTCACCTTCACCCTCGCCCTCGCCCTCGCCCTCGCCCTCGCCTTCACCTTCACCTTCACCTTCACCTTCACCTTCACCCTCGCCTTCACCTTCACCGCCCTCGGGCGTCAGCGTGACGATAGCCTCTTCGATGATATTGTTCACCCGAACCGTCGTGGAATTGGCAACGAAGCCTTCCTTGCTGGAAGAGATGTTGTATTGACCGTAAATATCCACGGGCATGTGGACAACACCGTCGCGCGAGGTGCGACCGGCGTTTCGACCGTCAAACATCACGTTGGCGTTTACAATCGGCGTATTGCCTTCCGAACTCCGCACGGCAACGATCAGGGTCGTCGGAATAAGATCCGAGCCGCCCGTGCCGATCGCCACCAGCAGCAGATACGAGGTGCCCTCGCCACTGATCGTCGAGTCCGCATTCGTTACGCGCAGCAGATACTGATCCGGGGCGCTGAAATTATGCTCGAAGACCAGATCCGCGCCGGGTGTCTCACTGCTTTCCACCCGCACAGGTGTTGCGCCGTCTACCCCATGGTCCAGCACGTCGTTGGCGAGGTAAAGCTCCACAACCGCCTGATTGTTCGGTCCCGGATTGATTACTGCAATCGTGGCCTTCTGGTCCGGCAACGGCGCGAACAGCACCCAGTCCTCATCGCCGTCGTCGTGGAAGTTGTGGCCCTGAACCGAGTTGATGGGTATCCAGTTCGCGTCTTCCGGCGCGTCGTCATTCTCCCAGGCGTCCGCCAGATTGATGCGATCCACAAATCCGATGCGGGGCGAGGCGTGAAACTGGCCGCCGGCGCGGACGAAATACTGCACCTGGAAAAGTCCGCCCTGATCGAACCCGTTGTAGTCGCCCTCCCAGCGCTCCGTCGCGCTGTTGAAGGTGAACTCGATGAAGTCCAGCCCCGAAATGGGCTGTTCATCATCGCTCGTCAACGAGGGACGCTGGAAGTTCGGCGGCACAATCAACGCCCCCGCCCCTTCCACCGGGAAGGGCGACACAACGTTGCCCAGGCCCAGCGTGGCCGAATTGCTGCCGATCGCCTGGTCGGGGGTGATCTCGCCGATGAACACGCCCGGCACCTGAATATCAAAGTTCGCGCCGGGGCGGTGACCAAAGGCCAGAGCGCTGTCGCCCGCCTGATTGGCCGCGCCGTTGCCGTCACTGTCGATCTGGGGCACCTGCAACGGGTTCACCGCCTCGATGGCGATCTTCGCCATGTCAAAGGCCTGACCGTAGTCCTTGCCATTAAAAATATTGAACCAGAAGTTCAGCGAGAAGCTGATATATTGCGCCTGGTCAAAGAGCGCCACCCCCTCCACGGGGCCCACCCCCGAACTCGTCATGCTGATGCGCTGGAGGTTGTTCACCCCCTTGTCTTCCACAATCTGCGACTTGGCGAGTTGAAGGTTGTCGATAAACGACCCCGCTTCGCACGTGTCGATCAGCGTCGTGATTACCGTGCGCTCGGCCAGGGGCACATTCTGCAACTCGTCGTACCACGCATCCAGGTCGTCCGCTTCCAGATACTCCGTCGCGCTCATGCGGAAGCGATCCCGCTGGCCGTGATCGACCAGGTACACCAGCAGCTTCTCCGAGCCCTGAGCCCAGTTCGTGATGGAATCTTCCAGGCTCGCCAGACTCGGCTTCCCGATTACGTCGTTCACCCCGTCGCCATCGCCGTCGATATCCGTGTCCGCGTAGAAGCGGATGTTCTCCGCCGGGAGCCCCTCCGATCCAAGGACGAAATAGGCAAAGCCCGCCAGCGTGGAGAAGGTCTCGTACAGCGCGTCGTCCGCCGTATCGCCCACCACGATTATAGCCTTCGATTCGTTCGGCCCGACCGGCGGAAGCACATCCAGGAAAACGCGGGCATTCCGCTCGAGGTTAAAGCTCTGGACAATATCTATCGTCGGCGCGTCGACGCCCGTGCGGTAGATCGTGTCCGTCTCCATCGCGCCACCGCTCCCGTTAAAAATAACTTCGTAGCCGGGGTCGACGTCGCTCTCTATCAGGTTGATGGCCTGATTCGCCACCAGCCGCGTGCGGTAAATGTCCAGTCCCGAGTCCACCACGTTGCGGTGGAAGCGGAGATAGGACCGGAAGTTGCTCCCGTGATTGTCGGGATAGCGGTGGCCCACAAAGAGATCGTCGTCGCCGTCCGCGTCCACATCCGCCATCTTCGGCATGCGTCCGTAGCGGTGGTCCACTTCGTAGGCCTCGTCCAGGCGGCCGCCGTAGTCGAAGCGAAACGCCGGTATCTCAAAGTTGTTGTGATTCGGAACCGCGCGGTTGATGTAGAAGTGCAGTTCCGTGTCTTCGAAATCGTTGTCCGGGCTCCAGGCGATCACAAGGTCCGGGCGCCCGTCAAGATTCAAATCCCCGGCGGCCATGGCCTCCAGATAGAGCGGATCGAGCGGCTGGTTCGTGTCGTACGGATCGGGGAGAAAGTCCGCCGGCAGAGTGCCATCCAGCAGATCATAGTACGCCGGCGAGGGGTCCATGCTGTGCGCCAGCAGGTACTCGTACTGATAGATGTCCACCACGCGAATCGTACTGTCCCCTTCAAAGGAATAGGCGGTGATCAGCTCCGAGTAACCATCCTCGTACTGGTCGTAGTCGTGAATCGCAAAGCCGCGCGGAAAGGTCACGTTGTCGCCGAAGGCGATTGACTCCACAAAGTCGCCCGTCACCTGATCGAAGCTCGGCGGGCTGCCGCCGCCCCCGGGCTCGATCTCGTAGTAGTCGATCGTGCCGTCAAGCTTCTGCACGAACAGCGACTGATCCCCGTCCCCGTCGTGATCCTGAAAGAGAAACAGGTCGTTGCGATAACCGTTGTCGGCTGTGCCCGCATTGAGCGGCACCGATACGAAGCTGTTGGCAAAGTCGAACTCCGCCCACGCCGGCGCATAGGGCGCGCCCTTGTTTTCGAACATGATCAAATTGGTCTCGGCGGACCCGCTGATCCCCGTGCGGAACAGGTCCAGATCGCCATCGTGATCATAGTCCCAGAAATCCACATCGCCCTGACCGGACGAAAAGGCCACCGCGTTCTCCTGGTTGATCCGGTAGGCCCCATTCTCCCCTTCATCCAGGAAGAAGCGATAGTTCTTCAGGCGGCTGTTGACCGAAACGAAGATATCCCGCACCCACTCCACCCCGGGAAGCACCGAATCGGGATTCTCCCGAACCGCAAAAGTCACCTCGGCAAAGTCCACGCCGTCGATCGCATTGTGATCGTAAATATAGGTCACCGCATCGGTGCCAATCGTATTGTTCCAGGCGGGCTCGGTCGCCGTGCCAATATTCCGCACCAGCGTCAGGCCGTTCGTCCGGTCATAGAACATGAAATCCAGCAGGCCGTCGTAGTCCCAGTCGTACAGGGCGGTGTCGCCCACGTTATACGAAAAATTGCCGCCCTTCGCCGACTTGCTCATACCCGGTTCCGCGGGGAGCTCCGCCGGGTTCGCCCCCGCCGCCTTCAGAGCCTTCGACTCAATCCGACCGGGGAGCAATTCGCTCAATTCCGTCACTTCCACATACGCGGGAAAAAGCGGCGCGGAGGCGTCGCCTTCGTTGATGCCCAGATAAACCCGGTGCTGGCGCTCGGCCTCGAAAATCCAGGCCTCGGTAATAAAAAGATCCAGCAGCCCGTCGCCGTTGATATCGCCCAGTGCGACCCACATGGCCCGCTGGTCGTCTGCCGCCTGATTGCTGCTCGCGATTACCCGGTTAAAGGAAAAGGTCGGGTTCGAGCGGGGTCCGTCGTTCGTGTACAGCACCACCTGCTTGTCAAAGGTGCCCACGCCATCTTCAAAATTCACCACCGCCACCAGGTCGGGCAGGCCGTCCCCGGTGAGGTCGCCGAAATCCATATTCAGATCCCAACGGGTAAACTCCGGAAGGTCATCCATGGGGATGACCGACGAACCGCCGGGGTAAAAGGCATTGCTCGAGCCCAGGTTTCGCATCAATTCCGGGCTGGAGATGCTGCTGGGAAACACAAAGTCGTTGTCCCCGTCCAGGTCGATATCCACCACCGTCATTCCGGAACGCCGATTGGTGGGCCCGTAAACATAGCCCTCGCCATAGGTGGTCTGGCCCCAAATCTCATGGCGCAGGCGCTCGGAATCCCCTTGCTTGTTCGCCCGAAGCGGCGCTTTTTTCGGCGTGCCCTTCAGCGCGCCGATATCGACCGCCGGGGTAACCTGCGCCGACGCCTCCGGCAACACCGGGAACACCCCGGCCACCAAAAGGCACACACCAGCGAATACAGAATACTTTGACACGAGACTTCCTCTCCCATCGGGTTGGGCGCCCGGCCTCTGCACCGGATGCGCCCATGTATTATACGACAAAATTGTCAATTTGTGGGGGCAGCCGTCACCCGAAGACCTGCCGGCCGCCCGCGCTCCGCACCCGGCCCCGATTCAGACCGGAACAGGCACTTCGTCCAGCAGGCTGTTGATAATCCCGGACTTCGTGCTTCCGTCGTACTTCGACTTGGCCGTGAGCATCACACGGTGCGGAAACACATGGCGCGCCATGGTTTGCACATCGTCAGGCAGCACGAAGTTCCGACCCGCCCCAAAGGCCGCCGCTTTGGCCGCGCCGAAGAGCATGAGCGACGCCCGGGGGCTGGCGCCAATCTTCAGCCGGACATCTTCCCGGGTCCGCTGAACAATGGAAACGAGGTAACGGGCAATATCCCGATGGACTTCCACCTGGCGCACCAGCCGCTGAATGGCGATAAGGTCCCCGGCGTCCATGGCGGGCTCCAGCGACTCCAGCGGGTGCTCGGAAGCATGGGCGTAGAGAATGTCCACCTCCGACGCCGCATCCGGGTAGCCCAGATTGAGCTGGACCAGAAAGCGGTCAAGCTGGGCCTCGGGCAGGGGGTAGGTGCCGTGGTACTCCACCGGATTCTCCGTGGCAATAACGATGAAGGGGGCTTCCAGTGTGCGCCCCTGGCCCTCTATGGTAACCTGGCGCTCGCTCATGGCCTCCAGCAGGGCCGACTGGGTCCGGGGCGAGGCCCGGTTGATCTCGTCCGCCAGCAGCACATTGCAGAAAATGGGACCCGCACGAAAATTGAAGTTGCCGTCCACAGGATTGTAGATGGAAGAACCCAGAATATCGGCGGGCAGCAGGTCCGGGGTAAACTGGATTCGGTTGTAAACCGCGTTCAACGAGCGCGCCAGCGCCTTGGCCAGCGTAGTCTTGCCCACCCCGGGCACGTCCTCCATCAGAACCGAGCCCCCCGCCGTCACCGCCGCCACGAGAATGTCAATGACTTCCCGCTTGCCCTGGATCACCGAGTTAAGGTTCTGCTTGAGCGCCGCCAGCTTTGCCACGGCCTCGGTCGGGGTAAGTTCCTTCAGGGCAGCCTGTTCCATTGATGCCTCCACAGTCGGTTAAGCTTTCCAGCCGGATTGTAGCAGTTGACAGTTGACAGTTGACAGTTGACAGCGAGGCGACCCATAAGACCCATAAGACCCATAAGACCCATAAGACCCATTCGCCAACTCTCCGCTGCCAACTCTCCGCTGTCAACTGTCAACTGTCAACTGTCAACTCTCCACCGAAGTCCATTCGTAATCGGCGTTAGTCTCATGTTAGACTGACCCCGGTTGAGGCTTCTGAAAAACACTCGTTATTCCGTGGTTCGCCTCCGGGAAGGCGCGCTCCATCGGGAACAGAGCCCCTTCATTCGTGCCGGGCGGCCCTGAGACCCGGGAATTCAGTGGCGGCCGTCGCAGCAGGAACAGCACGGCGGCCCATTTGCCCAGAATGACTGTAGCACCCTGCCGCTCCAGAAGCCGGTGGATAGGAAAGGAAAAGCCATGAACTCTCGTCGCAATTTCTTGAAAGCATCGGCGGCGGCCGCCCTCGCCGTGGCGGCGGCCCCCGTGCGGGCCCAAGACGCCCAGCCCATCAAAATCGTCTCCAGCCTGCCCCACACCGGCAGCGCCAACGCCCAGACCAAGACCATGGTCAACGGCATTCAACTGGCCATCGAAGAAGCGGGTTCCAAGGCGGGCGGCTTTCCGCTGGTCTACGAAGCCTGGGACGACGCCTCGCCCGAACGCGGCCAGTGGGACCCCGCCGTGGAAGCGGCCAACGCCGACAAAGCCGTGGCCGACCCCAACATCATGGCCTATATCGGCACTTACAACTCCGGCGCGGCGAAGATCGCCATGCCCAAGTTGAATCAGGCGGGCCTGCTTATGATCAGCCCCGGCAACACCTGGCCCGGCCTCACGAAGCCAAAAGTCGGCGAGCCGAATGAGCCCATGGTGTACCGCCCTTCCAAGAAAATCACCTATTTCCGCGTGGTGCCCGCCGACGACATCCAGGGCCTCGTGGCGGCACGGTGGACCAATGAAATGGGCGCAAAGAAAGTTTACATCCTCCACGACCGCGAGCTCTACGGCCAGGGCATCGCCACCATGTTCCAGAAGGAAGCCAAGGTCCTCGGCTTGGACGTGCTTGGCTTTGAGGGTATCGACCCGAAGGCCTCCAACTACCGCTCGCTGGTCACCAAGATCAAGCAGAAGCGCCCCGACCTGGTCTATTTCGGCGGCACCACCCAGACCAACGCGGGACAGATTGCCAAGGACCTGCGCTCGGCCAACCTGAACGTGAAGTTCATGGTGCCCGATGGTTGCTTTGAGAACGCTTTCATCGAATCCGCCGGCCCCGAGAACGTGGAAGGCAGCGCCTTCATCACCTTCGGCGGCGTGCCCGCGGACAAGCTCACGGGCAAGGGCGCGGAGTTCTACGAGAACTACAAGAAACGCTTCGGCAGCGAGCCCGAGGCCTATGCGGCCTACGGCTATGAATGCGGCCGCGTCGTCATCGACGCCATCAACCGCGCCGGCAAGAAAGACCGGGCCGCCATCATCGCGGCTACAGCAGCCACGAAAGACTTTGACGGCGTGCTCGGAAAATGGTCTTTTGACGAAAATGGCGACACGACCAACACCACCATGAGCTGCAACACCGTGAAGAACGGCAAGTTCGAGTTCGTCAAGGTGTTTGGACAGTAGCCCGAGCCGTAATTCCGGAGCAGAATTTCGCCCCATGACCGATACCGAAGTACTCGTCCAGCAGCTCATCATCGGCCTGTCCAACGGCATGATCATCGCCCTCATCGCCCTGGGCTATACCATGGTGTACGGCATCGTGGAGTTGATCAACTTCTCCCACGGCGACCTTTTCATGCTGGGCTCCTTTCTCGCCCTCACCGTCGTGGGCGCGCTGGGCCTCGACCAGGTCGCCGATCCGGCCACGGCCTGGTGGGCCCTCATCCCGTTGCTGATAGCCGTGCCCGCCTTTTGCGCCGTCATGAACTGGACCGCCGACCGCGTGGCCTATCGCAAGTTGCGCGAGGCGCCCCGCCTGGCGCCTCTCGTGTCGGCCATCGGGGTTTCCTTCATCTACCTGAACCTCGGCCTCTTCTGGGGCGGCCTCCCCATGAGCGTCTTCAATGAAGGCGCCACCGCTGCGGCCCCAAAAGATTTCCCGGCTCTCATGTCCTACAACAACCTCCTCGGCGAGACGAGCAACATCTCCATTACCCCCAGAGAACTGCTGGTCTTCTTCGTTACCATCCCCTTGCTCGTCGCGCTGACCATGATCATCAAATTCACGCGGCTCGGCAAGGCCATGCGCGCCGTGGCCCAGAACCCCCTGGCCGCGCGCCTCATGGGTATCGACGTGGATCGCACCATCGGCACCGCCTTCTTCATCGGCGGCGGACTCGCGGGCGTGGCCAGCGTGGTTTACGCCCTCTACAACAACACGATTTATTACCAGATGGGCTTCCGCGTGGGCATTGACGCCTTCACCGCGGCGGTCCTCGGCGGCATCGGCAACCTGCCCGGCGCAGTCCTCGGCGGTATCGTTATCGGACTTATCCGCGCTATGAGCGATCAGTACATCGCCACGGAGTGGACCAACGTCTGCGTGTTCGCGGTGTTGATCCTCGTGCTCATCCTCCGCCCCTCCGGCCTACTCGGGGCCTCCCAGCGGGAGAAAGTCTGATGGGCGGCGCAGCGGAGCGACTTTCGGGCTGGCGCGCCCAGACCCACTGGGTGTTACTCGCTTTGGCGGCCTTCCTCCCCGTCCTCGATCTGGTGCTGCCCAAGGAATTTCAGATCGCCGATCTGGTGCGCCCCATCTTCATATTTGCCATTCTCGGCATGGGCCTCAATGTAGTAACGGGCTTCACTGGCCTGCTCAATCTGGGCGTGGCCGCATTCATGGCCATCGGCGCCTACAGCTACGCCATCCTGACTTGCGATATCTATCCCTTTCAGTTGGGCTTCTGGACCGCGCTCATCCTCGCCGCCGCCGCCGGCGCAGGAGCCGGAGTCGTCCTTGGCCTGCCCACCCTGCGCCTGCGCGGTGACTACCTGGCCATAGTAACCCTCGGCTTCGGCGAGATGATGCAGGACAGTCTCAAGAACCTCGACGTCATCACCAAGGGCACCCAGGGTATCAACCCCCTGCCCGCTCCCACCCTGTTCGGCTACGCCTTCGTACCGGAGCAGCCCCTGCCGTGGTACTACCTCCTGCTGGCGATTCTCACCGTCGTGGTGGTGCTCACCCGCAACCTGGAAACCTCCCGCGTGGGCCGCACGCTGATTTCCATTCGCGAAGACGAACTGGCCGCCTCCTGCATGGGCATTGACCCCATGAAAGCCAAGCTCCTCGCCTTCGCCGTAGGCGCCGCCATGTGCAGCAGCGCCGGCGCACTCTGGGGCGCCTACCTCGGCTCCAGCGGCGAGCCGGGCAACTACGACTTCCAGGTTTCCATCCTCGCCCTCTGCATTGTCATCGTGGGCGGTATGGGTAGCATCAGTGGTGTACTGTTGGGCGCATTCGTCATGATGGGTTTCAACTCCATCTTCCTCAGCAAGCTCTCCGATTTCCTCACGCAGAAAGGCATGATCGGCGAAAGCGTCTTCAGCGCCCCGGTCAACTGGAAGTACATGATCTTCGGCCTGGCCCTGATCATCATGATGCGGTACCGACCCGAGGGCCTGCTCCCGTCGCGCCAGGTGAAAGCCGAATTGCACCACGGCGACGCCGCACCCGCCAAGGGAGACTGCTGACCCATGAGCCTCCTCCAGGTCGATAACCTCACCCTGCGCTTTGGCGGCCTCACCGCCGTGAACAAGGTCAGCTTCACCATGAAGCCCGGCCAGATCATGGCCGTCATCGGACCCAACGGCGCGGGCAAGACATCCCTCTTCAATGCGATCAGCGGTGTCTACAGCCCCGATACCGGCACCATCCTCCTCAATGGAAAGACCGCTTCGCGCCCCTTTACCCGACGCACCATTGCGGGCCTGGTGGCGGCCGCGTTGTTCACCATGGTCTTTTTCGTCACCCTGGTAAATCTGGAAGCCCTCTGGGAGGCCGCGATAGCCGCCAACTATGTCTACCAGGAAGCCTTTCCCTGGGGCGCGGCCATCAAGAGCACCGTGACCTACCTGCGCGAGACCGAATCGCGTTACGTCCTCGGCGCCGGAATCCTCGGCGCCATCATGGGCGCGGCGAGCTTCTACACCGTCTGGTGGCGCGGGCGCTTCGCCCCTCATGTCGCCGCCGCCGCGGGCCTCGCGCGCACCTTCCAGAACCCTCGGCTCTTCTATGAAATGAGCGTCCTGGAAAACGTCCTTGTCGGCATGGACCGCCGCCTCAGCACGCGCTTCTGGCACGCCGCCTTCCGCCTGCCCCTCCACCACAGGGACAACAAGGAAGCCGTGGCCAGGGCCATGGAGATTCTCCGCTTCGTGAAACTCGATCACCTCGCGAGCGACGAGGCGGCCTCCCTCTGCTACGGACACCAGCGCAAGCTGGAAATCGCCCGAGCCCTGGCCTCCGAACCCTGCCTGCTCCTCCTCGACGAGCCCGGCGCCGGCATGAACCCCAGCGAAATCGTGGAGATCATGCAGCTCATCCGCGACATCCGCGACAAGGGCGTATCCGTGCTCCTCATCGAGCACCACATGCGCCTCGTCATGGGCATCTCCGATTACGTGGTCGTGTTGGAGTTCGGCAACAAAATCGCCGAGGGCGTCCCCGAAGAAATCCGCGCCAACCCCAAAGTGCGTGCCGCCTACCTGGGAAATCCCGACTGATGGCCGAACCGCTTCTCAAGATTGAATCCATCTCCGCCGGCTACGGCCCCATTGAGGCCATCCGCGACGTGTCGCTGGAAGTGTTCCCCGGCGAGATCGTCACCCTCATCGGGTCCAACGGCGCCGGCAAGACGTCCACGCTCCACTCGATCTCCGGCACGCTCAAGATCCGTAGCGGCGCCATCAACTTCAGCGGCGTGCGCGTCGATGGCATGCCCGCCCACAAGATCGTGACCACGGGCCTGATCCAGGTGCCCGAGGGCCGCCGCATCTTCGCGAAGCTGTCCGTGCTGGAGAATCTCCAACTCGGTGCCTACATCCGCAACGACAAGGACATCCAGCGCGATCTCGACCGCGTCATGGAAATGTTCCCCATCCTCAAAGAGCGTAAGACCCAGCTTGGTGGCACCCTTTCCGGCGGCGAACAGCAGATGCTCGCCATCGGACGCGCCTTGATGACAAGACCCAAACTTCTCCTCATGGATGAGCCCTCCATGGGCATCGCGCCCCTGCTGACGGCGAAGATCTTCGACACCATCCGCCAGCTCAACGAAGACGGCATGACCATCCTCCTCGTGGAGCAGAACGCCCACCTCGCCCTCGGCATCGCCAAGCGCGCCTACGTCATGGAAACCGGCGCCATCGTGCTCCAGGGCGACGCCCGCGCACTCATGGTGGACCCGAAAGTCACGAAGGCGTATCTGGGCGAGGACTAGGGGACTGCACAAGGCCCCTCGGTCGTGCCACGCGATTCGGCAACGCCGATTCGTGTGCCCGTCGCAGGGGTCACGCGATCTACCCATAAGAAACCACGGCAAGCGGCGGGTCGGTTCTCAACGCTCGCTCGGGCATACGTAAATGCAACAAGAATTCGCCGCACAACGCACACGAATCGGCGTTGCCGAATCGCGTGGCACGAGTCGAGTCACTCTCCGGTAAAACGAATTATTGCCGGATTGAAAGGTCCATGATAGACTATCTCTACCATGGACAGAGACCTCACCTACACCATCCATCTCGAGCCCGCCGAAGAGGGCGGGTATGTCGTAACCGTGCCAGCCCTTCCCGCGGTGATCACGCAGGGCGACAACTATGCCGAGGCGATTGCCATGGCCGAAGATGCAATCCAGACGTATATCGACTACTGCATCAGCCAAGGCAAGGACGTGCCCCCCGATGCCCCGCCAGACGTGCCGCTGGATGCACAGGTTCGAGTAAAAGCCCCCGCGGCATTATGACCCGACTGCCATTCCTGACGCCGTCCGAACTTGTCGCAGCGCTCAAACGCGTGGGGTTCTCCCTGATTCCAGACCGGGGCCGCGGATCTCACTCTGTTCTTGCCCACCCAGACGGTCGCGAGGTAGTCGTGGCGATGCACGCCCGCGAATTGAAGCGTGGTACCTTGGTTGCCATCGTGAAGCAAGCGGGTTTTACGCAAGAAGAGTTCCAGCACTTTCTTTAGCAAGTGTCGCGCCGCAGGGACAGCGTCGCCCCGTGTCGAGAAGGCGCGAGAAGTACTGCGAGTCAAACTCTTCATTGCGACCAGGCAAGAACAACGGCAATCGGCGGGGCTGTCCTGTCGTCAGCGAGGTGCACGCGCACGCGAGCTAGTCCCTGCGGGAACCGTATCCGCCTGTCAGTTGTCACTTCTCGCCCGCATTTCTGTTTCGGCGACAAGTCTCAAGTACAAGTTCGACGAAGAATAGCAAGAGCGACATTGGTATAAGGGTTGAACGTAACTGTCGCTTCATCACAGGCCCAAAGAATTCCGAGCGAAAGAACTGAAACCGTTCGTCTATTTCTTCTTGAGTCAACGTTTGAGTTCTCTGAATTGCTGCAAGATGAGCGTAGGACAGGCCATCCTGGATTTGGTCGATGACGTCGTGCCTGAGTCGTGAGCGATAGTAGAGCCTGGCAAGAGGCACAGCGAGAAAGCCGCCTACTTTCTTCTCCAGCCGCTCTTCAACCCGCCAGCGAAGCCGCCCGATGTTGATCACCAAGACGGCACCGTCAGTTGGAAGGGCGTAGGTACACGACTTCGGTGACTTGTGTTGTGCCAGGCGTGCTCCGCAGGTCATTAGATCGAATTCCACACTGTCCATCATGTGTTCGCCAGCCACCACGATTATCTTACGCAGGGATGTCAAACTTTCGTCTGGATACGTGGTAATTGCCCATCGTATCACTGCGGCCGGGTCAACGCCGCAGATGAGCTCTCCCGATTCATCCAGAATTGTTGGCGTACCCGATCCTTCGATTCGCAGCGGCGCGAATTCGTTGTCGGTGGCCTTCAGTTCCTCCCTGATGGCCGCCATCGCACGAAGTCGGGAGTCCAGATCTTCCATGCCCGAATAACTTAGCGGGAAGCGTTCTTTTCGGATAGTGCCCGCAGCTACGACCAGAAAGATGGCGGGGGCGGCGCGAGAGAACAAGATTCGCTTCAGACATCGCAGCTCTACGGCGCTCCGGAGTTTGTGTTTTCTAAACCATAGCTCGTCCTGCGAGAATGCGCTGTCGAAATGCGCCTTGTGCAGCCTTGCACACGCGAGCGCCGCGTTGGCTTCCCGGGTCAACAGACGTCGCAAGTTGACAGTGTACTTCAGTCGGAAGTACCAGACGTCCATAGGTCGAGGCCCTGCCGCTTGCTGTTCTCCCAATGCGATTTTGTAATCACGTTCGATGCAGATTATCGACACAATGCCGCCGAGCGGAGTTTGGTACGTGCGGCTATCCGAACCCTTGGAGCCGAAAGGGGCGCAACCCTTCTCATGAAGTTTAGATTCCTCGCCAGTAATGGCAACTTCATTCGAAACGAGGATGAACTCCGAGACCTCAGCCAGTTCCGTGGAATTCCAAGGTGCCAAAGTCCACTGTAGTATTTGTGCGGGATCTACACCCCACAGCCGTTCAGCCGTCTCATCTCGAATTGTCGCCACGCCATCCCTTCCCTTACTCCAGGACCAGACCCAGATTCCACCAAGAGACCCTCGGGCTTGAGATCTTGGATTCATAAACTAAGTGCAACAGAGTCTCGTTTCCCTGTTGGTCAGTGTGGTCGTGGCTTTCTGAAATTAGGACATGGCCCCTCCGGGAGCAACAAGGTACTCCTGGGGGCTTTTATGGGGCGCGGAACGTAGCCCGTGTTCGCCGTAGGCGAACTGCCCGAAGGGCAAGGGCGTAGTGGAGCGCCCCATAAAAGCCGTCGCTCCGTCTCGGGGGGGGGGGCGCAGGCAAAAAAAAGAGGACATCGTGTTGGACTTTCGGTATTCTTCATCTGCTAGAAATCCAAACCCGAAAGCGAGCACCACGATGTCCTACGTTCATTTTACATCAATTCAACGCGGCGAAATAAGCGCCTATTTGGCAGCGGGCTATTCCAAAGCGCGCATCGCCCGCCAGCTTGGCCGCGACCGGTCCAGCCTTGGCCGGGAAATCAAACGGAATTCCGTCAACGGAGTCTACGACCCGCAGCGGGCTCAGGCGCGCTACGACGAGCGGCGCAAGGAGTGCAGGCCCGCGCGGAAACTCGACTACGCGCCACTGCGGTCTTACGTCTTCGACCGCATCACGGACGGGTGGACCCCCGAAACCATCGCCGGACGCCTGCCGCTGGATTTTCCAGAGGCCCCCAGGATGCGAATCAGCCACGAAGCGATTTACCAGGCCATTTATGGGGACGAACGCATGCACTGCCTCATCAAGGACCTACCCCAGGCCCGGCCCAGGCGCAGAAAGCGAGGGCAGGGAAAGACCGGACGTGCAACCGCCCTTCCAAACCGCGTAGGCATCGAACACCGCCCACCCGAAGTCGACGAACGCAAGCGCCACGGCGACTGGGAAGGCGACCTCATTGTAGGCGCCGCTCAGTCAGGCTACCTGCTCACGCTCGTCGAACGAACGACCCTGAACACCATGATTCGAAAGCTCGATACGAAGAACGCCGAACATACTGCGGAAGCCGCCATCGATGCCTTTATGGATATGCCAAAATCATGGATAAGGACGATTACTTTTGACAACGGGACCGAGTTTGCGGCCCACGAAACCATAGCCCGGGAAACCGGAGCCGACATCTACTTCGCCGCCCCCTACAGCTCCTACCAGCGGGGGACAAACGAAAATACTAATGGGCTAATACGAAGATTCCTACCGAAGAACACCCGCTTCGACAACATCACCCAGAAACAATTAAACGTCATCGAGGACTACCTCAACAACAGACCAAGAAAAAAGTTAGGTTACCGAACACCAAACGAAGTCTTCTATTCCCAGCGAAAAATACAGCATGTTGCACTTAGAGCTTGAATCCAAGGATTAGCGGATTGCGGGGGCTGTTGCAAAGCGTGGATCATGGGCGTGGGTATCATGCGCGGCGGAATAAATCTCCAACCAGAACCCGAGCATGACGGCGGGGGCTGCAACCGGCTGGTGGGTAGGCGCGTGCGATGAGCCAGCCGTAGGTTGTCCCCAGAGACTGACACCCGAGTCCAAGCGTTCGCTGCCGCGCAAGCGTGGAATCGGGACGCGCAGCGAGGGTCGAAGATGCGCCGCCGGAACATGGCTGCAATCCATCAGGAATCGCAATGGGCGGTATCGAGATCTCACTCCGAACGTTTCTTCAGGGGTTACAGCCCCCACCTGGCCTGACGGCTCGACGTTAAGTTTAAGTCGCGTGCCCGGCGGAGGCTGTCCCCTTCCCCTCATTCAAACTTGATCTTCGCCAGATAAATACTCGTCTTCCCCTCGTGCGAGGCGTAGTAGCTCATCCACAGCATATTCTCGTGCCACAGCAAGCCGGGGTAGCTGGTGTCGCCGCCGCTGGGGAATTCGAGCACGGGCTTCAGGTTTTTCTTCGTCATCTGTGCGAGCACGGTCTTGGAGCCGTTCCCATATTGCCGCGTACCGGCCCACAGGGAGCCGTCGGGCAGGCGGATGAAATTCGGCCCGCCGAGGCGCATGCCGGTGTTGCTCCAGGACCAGTCGGTATAGGGCGCGGCGCTGGTGCCGATCCAGCCGCCCTGGTCTTCTTCTTCCCGACGCACGAGGGCCACCATGGTGCCGTCCGGCATGAAGCGGAGCGTGGTCTCGTTGGGCCGACCCGTGATGTCGAAGACCGTGCGTATCTTGTAGTTCACCCCGTCGGGGCTGACAAAGAGTCGGAAGCGATTACGCGTATCAATCCCTTCCGTGTTGTTGTACGAGACGCCGTAAGCCACACCTTTGTACCACGTGACGCGCCAGAGCCAGTCGCCCTCGGCGCAGATTTTCTCCGGCGCGCTCCAGGTGGTGCCATCGGCGGAAAAGGCCACGCGCGGGCGACGCCCCTTCAAGGTCGTCCCGTCATACACTGAACCGCCCATATTGACCATAAGCCGCTTGTCGGGGGTGATGCAGAGCTTGGGATCGCGCAGGTCGATTCCTTCTTCCTCGATCAGTCCGCAGGATTCCCAGGTAGCGCCATCCGTCGAACGGATGATGCGAATCTTGCCGTTGCCCCCCACGTGGCCCGTGGCCTCGCGGTGAGTCTCGTAGAAGTAGTCGCCGTGACGCAGAATATCCGTGAAGGCGTTGTGCTCGCCCGCATCCCAAATCTTCGTTACCGACTCAATCTTCGGCTGCTTGGACAAGGGCGGCATGAAGGCGGGGCGCTGGATCTGTTTGGGCTTGTCCACCCAGGCCGGTTCGCCGTAGAGTCCCACCTTGCTGAGATCGATGGGCTTGAAGCCCAGGGCCCGCGCGGGGGACTCGGGAAGCAGCGTGAAATCGCCCGATTCCGCATCGACAAACAGGGGATCGGCGATGATGCTGTGCCGATCGTGCCCCGCCGCCTGCCACTCGGCAAAGGAACGCTCTTTGAAATTAACCGGCTGTCCACTGGTGTCCCAATAGGTGTTGTAGTCCATGGTGAAGCGATCGTTCTTCCAACTGCTGCCGAGCAACTGGCCGTTGTTGAAGATCACGATGTTGCGCTCGAAGAAGAAGGAATTGTGCTCTTCGTCCCGTGTCCGAATGATGTTGGGCGTGTGGGAATAGGCGAAGATGTTGTTCACCACGCGGTTGTCTTTGCCGTAGTGCTGGTGGAAGCCGCCCGTGCGGGTGTTGTAGACCACGTTGTTTTCCAGCACGACCTCCGAGCTGCCTTCGTCGGTGTAAAGGCCCCAGCCGCCGTAGAGCGCGGGATGGGAAATCACATCGTGGATGAGGTTGTTCTTCACCTCGGTACCGGGCGCGATCCCGAGCAGATAAACCCCGCCCATGTCATTGAGCTGGCTCCGACCGATGTTGTGGATGTGGTTGAAATTGATCTTGTTGTGGTGGGCCGAGCTGGGATCATAGCCCCAGGACCAACCAACGGAAACGCCGGTGTAGCGGAAATCGGCGATCTCGTTGTGGGTCACTTCATTGTACGATGCGCGGCCGATCCACACGCCCACGGCCTCGCGCCACACGCGCCCGCCGTCGTGAAGGAAGTTGTTGTCCACCACATTGCGATCCGCCGCAAAGGCCGGGGTCGCCGGCGATCCGCCCTCGCCAATGCGCACGCCACCGGCACCGAGATCGGTGAGTTCGTTGCCACGCACGGTCCAGTGCTGTGAGCCGGCATGAAGCCATATGCCGTAGTTGCCCACGTTTGCGATGCGGCAGTTCTCAATCAGCCCATGGCGCGCGCCGGTGCTTTCAAAGGCGCCGCTCACGCGGTAAGCCGCCTGGGAATCGCTGTGGCCTTCCGGCGCGATGGGATACTCGCAGTGCCGCAAATCGAGTCCAACGAACTGAAGATGATCCACAAATTGATTCGTCGCCGGATCGCCTTGAAGCACGATCAACTGCCGGGCCTGCGGGATCGTGGCGGAAAAGCCTTCCAGCACTTCGCCCGCCATGGGCATGTAGTAGATCTTGTTCGTCTTGCGATTCAGATACCACTCACCGGGCGCGTCCAGCGCTTCGAAGAGGTGCTCCACGTAGTAGCGCTGTTCTTTCTGCCACTGGGTAAAAGGCCAGCGGCCCGGCCCGGTGAATTCGATCTCGTTCTTCTCCCAGTCGATGTTTTTCACCCGCAGAAGCGAGGTGGCCCAGGAGTGAAACACGACAAAGATTGCGTCATTCACCGATTCCCAGCGCTGGAGCTGCTCGGGATTGAACTTGAACTTCGTGGAGCTGGCCACTTCCTTGCCGTCCGCGCCCGTTTCCATCACCGGGCCAGTGGTATAGAAAAATTCGCTGTCCAGCGGTTCATCGCCCGCCTCATGGGTCTGGTTCGGCGTGCGCGCGGGTGTGCGCCGTGCATTGCCCACCCACAGTTCATGAAAGTCTTTCACTGCAGCATCCGCGGGTACATCAGCCACCCAGAGTGCGCCCTCCTGCGTCCAGCCGGTAACAGCGACGCCACCTGAAATGATCGGCGTCTCGCCTGCGTACGCGCGATAGGTGATGGGGGCTTTGACCGAGCCCGAATCTTCCGGCGTGAAGGTGATCGCTTCGGCGATGGGGAAGACGCCGCCGCGCAGGTGGACATTCACCGGGTTGGTAAGCCCGGAGGTGGCCTTGCGCTCGCGTATCACGTTGCGCGCGCGCTGCACGCTTTTCAGGGGCCCGTCCGTGCCCGCAGGATTGGGATCGGCCACCGTTCCAGACCAGGCGTCATTGCCCGAGGGCGACACATAGAGGTTAAGCTCCGCACGGGCGGCGGAAGTTACCAGCAGCGCGGTGACGGCAGTGAGCCCGAGGGCGAAGCGGAAGAGCGTGCGAGGATGATTCATGACAGGGATGCCTCCTTTGGTCAAGTCGTCCTGCCATTATCGCGGGTGCGGCCGGGCGTGCTCAAGGAATTAGTCGAGTTTTGATTGTTGCCGGGAAGTCGTGGCGCCCGGGCACCATGATCGCCGGTGTTGTGGAGTCTTTCCGATCCTGCTGTCTGACCAATACCACATCCCGTGGCGATCCCCGGCCCGGCATACCCCAATTTGTAGTCGATCCTCCCAATACCGTAAAATATAGCGAACGAGGGCTCCAGGAACGCCTGTGGTCGAAACAACTGCGCTTGAACCGAGCCCGCCCCGTCTCGATCCCCCGCCGCCGTGAAACCCGCGGCGCCTGCCGCGGGATGAACTGGGGTATGGCCAGAATATCTCGCTCCCAGGTACGCTAAAGGATTCGACTCCATGGATTTATATAAGTTCGCCATCATCCACGACTGGCCCGTGCTTGCGCCCATCCTCCTGTGCTCCATTATTGCGCTGGCGGTCAGTCTCGAACGGATGCGCTTCTACAAGCGGAATCGCGCCGGTGTGGGCGAGTTTATTGACGCCTTCCAGGCCGCCATCCTCCGCAGCCTCCCCGATGCGCGGAAGCTGGCCGAACGGAAGCCGGGCCTTATCCCCCATCTTGCCGCCGAAGGGGCGGGCATCATGGCGGAGCACCCGGACAGCTTTGAACCGCTCTATGAAGTGCGCGCCTCCCTGGCTTCCCGTGATCTGCATCGCGGCCTCGCCTGGCTGGGCACCATCGCCACCATCTGCCCCTACCTCGGCCTCTTCGGCACCGTGGCCCGCATCCTGCTGACCTTCGGCACCATGGCCCAGTCCACCGGGGGCAGCAATTCCGCCGAGATCATGTTCGGCATCGGCTCGGCCCTGATCGCCACGGCCTTCGGCCTGCTGGTCGCCATTCTGGCGGTGGCCATGAATAACTACCTCCACGCCGTGGCGGACAATATCGTGGCCGATTTTGAAGTGGTGAAGCTGATCTGCATGAGCGTGAAGCCCGGCGGCCACCCCCACGGCCCGGCCACCCACGGCACCAAGCACCGCCTGGATCAGGCCTGGGAAATCTGACATGGCGGCCTCCGGCAAGAACGCCACCTTTTCGGACATCAACATCACGCCCCTGACGGACGTGTTTCTGGTGCTCCTGGTGGTCATCATCATCGCGGCGCCGGTGACGAACCAGCAGCGTGAAATCAAGGCCCCCACCATGACCCAGTCGGTCATGATGGATGAGAAATGGCCCCTCATCGAGATCAAGAGCAGCGGCGAATTTTTCTCGGATGGCCAGTCGATTCTGGAAAATGGCCTGGAGGCCTACCTGACCACCCGGCTGCCCGCCACCGATCCGAAAAACCTCGTGATTCGCGGGGACAAGGCGGCCCAGAGCGGCAAGGTCATGCTCATAATGGAAGCCGCGCAGAATGTGGGCTTTCAGAACGTGTACATTTCAGGCGAGTTGAAGCGCGAGCCTGCGGGCCTGCCCGGCGGAGCGGCGACGGCACCCGCTGCACCGGCCACCCCGGTAGCACCCGCTGCCGCACCGGCCCCGACCGCAGTACCAGCGCCAGCACCCGCCGGCCCCTGACCCCGCTATTTTCGAGGCAATCCTCCCATGAAAACCGGCAAACAGAAAGTCATCGGCGAAATAAATATCACGCCCCTGACGGACGTGTTCCTCGTGCTCCTCATCATCATGATTGTGGTCAATCCCCTCCTCCAGACCACAGGCGTCTCCACGTCGGTCTCCAGTGGCGACGATGCGCCGAGCGAGTCCCAGGAAGAGCCGAAGACCATCACGGTAAATATCGACGCGGCGGGTGCCTACAGCATTGGCAGCGACGTGCTGGACAATGATCTGATCCGGCAGCGCATTCTCGCCGAGGCCGCCAGCCACCCCGACGGCATCGTGTTGAATGTCGACCCCCTCGCGCCCCTGGAGCGCATGACCGACATCATGGACTTTGCCCGGTCGGCCAAGATCCAGAATATCTCCCTCTCCAATGCCGCCGATGCTGCGGCAGCCGAAGCCAAGCCCTGACCCGCGTGGGCAAAAATCCGCAACCACCGATAGAGCCGGCGGTATGAGGAAGGCCCCTGAAAGGGGCCGGTCGGTCCAGGTACAGGTCCAGTCTGCTGAAGCCTTGGGCGTCCATACGGGTGAAGCGCGGGTCGAGATTTCCGGACCGCTTCTCAAGACCCCGACTTTCCTAATCCGCGAAGCGGATGACAGTCAATAGCCTGGGGCGTAAGCCCCAGGCCCCCTGGAAACGTAGTATTGAATCCGCGAAGCGGATGGCAGAATCACGTCGTATTGCGTTGCCATCCGCTTCGCGGATTCAAACGGATGGCGAACCGCCAACTATTGACTGCCGCTCCTGCGGATCAAATTCAGTTGCTTGCGTGGGAAGCTCATCGGCTGAACCGGTGGATTGGACAAAAGTCACCCGTGGGCGACTGAAGCAGGCGCGAATCGTCTCCCCCCAAAAGGACAAACCGGCCGAACGGTCGTTGCAACCACTCGGCCGGTTTCAGCTTCTTCCGGTGTGTCTATGCTGAGGTCTGGCTGGACGTCAGCGCGGAAGAAGGTGGGGTCTGCCTATCTGGTAGGTTGGGCAGCAGTGAACGGGCAGACCCCCAGGCAGTGAGTCTAATCGCACGTGAACCGTGCGATTGCGGGGAGCGATGGAATCCGGCTGTAACACGGGTACACGGAAGTGTTAACCAGTTTGCCTCGTCGTCGGGAAGCAGGGGCTGGGCCATCGTGCAAACAGCCGGTGTGTTGGCGCTGGACCACGCTACATCAGGACGTTGGGTCGGTCTGAAAGGCCCGGCGTCTTGGTGGTGTCTGTGGTTGGCGAACATGATCCAGTCTTTCGTTGGGCCTTTTGGGCCCTTCCATCGGCGGGCTTTGTGCTCGCCTGACCTATATAGGCATAAGTTATGCCAACGGTGGCGTAAAAGCGATTGAATTTGTCAACCCACTGAAAATAAACCACTTAACGTAATGCGCGAACCGGGAAAAATATCCAGGGACTCTTCCCCCAGGCCACTTATTGAACACAAATGCGCATGGCGAATGTGTTCGCTGCGCAGGAATTTGCACGCCACGAAATCAACGGACCCAAATTCCAGTAACCAACGCCGCCTGTCACCAATCAGCCCCTCGACGGTATCGTCTGAATCACCGGAAAAAGCGAATACACGCCGCCGGCAAACTTGCTATCGGCCCCCATCTCACGTACCATAATGGAAAGCCGCGTGATGGCCCAAACCCATGAGAATGCCATGTCCTCTGAATCTGAATATTCCCTCGGCGAAGAAATCGCCAACAGCGTCACCCACGGTATCGGCGCACTCCTGAGCGTGGCCGCGCTGACCATGCTCGTGGTCTATGCCACCATGGCGGCCGACCCCTGGTGTACCGTCAGCGTCAGTGTCTTCGGCACCACGCTGGTGCTCATGTACCTCGCGTCCACCCTCTACCACGCTTTCCCCCAGCCCAAACTCAAGCGTATTTTCCGCAAGATCGACCACTGCTCCATTTATCTGCTAATCGCAGGCACCTACACCCCCTTCCTGCTCGTCAACCTGCGCGGCCCCTGGGGCTGGAGCCTCTTTGCCGTCCAATGGACCATCGCAATTGCAGGCTGCCTGTTCAAAATGTTTTTCATCGATCGCGGTGCCCATCTGGGTTGGTGGGACAAAGTTTCCACCGCGCTCTACGTCGCCATGGGCTGGACCATCGTGATCGCGATCAAGCCCACCATGGAGCTGGTTCCCCAGGCCGCCCTCTGGCTCATGGTTTTCGGCGGCCTGGCCTATACCGGCGGAACGGTGTTCTACCTCTGGAACCGCCTCCCCTACAACCACGCCATCTGGCACCTCTTCGTCCTTGCGGGAAGCGCCTGCCACTTCTTCGCCGTCTTCTACTTCATCATTCCCGGCGCACAAAGCGTGTAAGGGAGGACCGGGGAACGGCGAGTTGGGATTCCTAAGCCACGTCCCGCAATCTGAGCGAAGCGCAAGTTCCCAACGAGGGAACCGCAACCGAAAGTGGACTGCATCCAGGTTCAAAAGGCCGACGTTAGAACTGGTTTCCAGAGCGTACCCGTAGCGGCGGTCAGGAAGTCCTCTTTTATAGGTGGCTGTCCCCATTTCCCCTTGTCTCAACCTGGAAGGTTAAGCCACCTTCGACGGACTAGCACACTCACCAGAGCGACATTAACAATAGCATCCGGGACGGACGCGTGGCGGCGGACAGGCGGGACGGCACATCTTACGAAGAGCGGCCTGTGGGTTAGGGACAGGCCCGCGCGTTGCGGTGGCTTGCCCTCGGATTCGACGGCCTGACGGTGAAGCTTCCCCGATGCGGAATGGGCGGCGCTGGAGTGGTCTCTCGATCCCGCTGCGCGATCAAAAAAAACACGCCCGGCGCGTGGTGTTCGCGCCAGACGTGATAGCCGATGGCCTTTATATTACAGGACGCTCTTAATTGCGTCGCAGAGGGGTCCCATGTTGGTCGGGGTCATGCCGGCGACGCTGATGCGGCCCGATCCGACGATGTAGAGGGCGTGCTTATCGCGGAGGGCGTCCACCTGGGCCTTGGTGAGGCCGGAGAAGGAGAACATGCCGATCTGGCGAGCGATAAAGGAGAAGTCGCGGTCTACGCCCTTGGCCTTGAGGGTCTCGACGAAGCTGTCGCGCATGGACTGGATGCGGTCGCGCATGGCGGCGAGCTCTTCGATCCAGAGGGCGCGGAGTTCGGCGTCCTGGAGTATGGTGGTGACGATCGCGCCGCCGTGGAAGGGCGGGTTGGAGTAGTTGGCGCGGATGGATTTTTCCACGTGGCTGAAGGCCGACGCGGCGGTGTCCGCATCGGCGGCGACGAGGGTCAGCGCGCCGACGCGCTCGTTGTAGAGGCCAAAGTTCTTGGAGAAGGAGCTGCAGATGAGCAGTTCGCGGCCGGGGGTGCAGAAGGCGCGGAGGCCTTCGGCGTCTTCTTCGAGGCCGCGGCCGAAACCCTGGTAGGCGAAGTCGAAGAAGGGCAGCAGGCCCTTTTCCGCCGTGAGGGCGGCGAGTTCGGTCCACTGGGCGCTGTCGGGGTCAATGCCGCTGGGGTTGTGGCAGCAGGCGTGGAGCAGCACGGCGTCGCCCGCGGGGGCGGCGGCCAGGGCGGCCTTCATGGCTTCAAAGTTGAGGCCTTTGCTCTCGGCGTCGTAATAGGGATAGGTCTTGACTGCGATGCCGGCGGCGGCGAAGATGGCGTTGTGGTTGGCCCAGGTGGGATCGCTGATCCAGATGGACGCGCCGGGGAACTGTTGCTTGATGAAGTCGGCGGCGACGCGCAGGGCACCGGTGCCGCCGGGGGTCTGGGCGGTCTGGGCGCGGCCGGACACGACGATTTCGTGATCCGCACCGAAGAGCAACTCGCGGACGCAGGCGCCGTAGGCCGGGCTGCCGGGGATGCTGAGGTAGTTCTTGGTGGATTCTTCCTTCAGCAGTTTCTCCTCGGCCTTTTTCACGGACTGGAGCACGGGCGTCTGGTTGTTTTCATCTTTGTAAACGCCGACACCGAGGTTGATCTTGTGGGGGGCGGGATCCTTCTTAAAGGCCTCGGTAAGTCCCAGGATTGCGTCGGGCGGAGCCATCTCCAAGCGTTCAAACACGGTGGTATTCCTTTCGTGGGGCCGATGTGGCGGTAAAGATCGGGATTCCGAGCGGGTAGCCTGACCGGGGGCTTCCGGGTTAGACTGTGCCCCGAGGGCGGACGCGCTTCCCGTTGGCCCCTTCGGGCACCCGATGGGGTCCAGGGGCGCGTGCGGCAGATCCCGCATATAATAGCGAAAATGGATAAATTGGCACAAGTTATTCAGCCTTTCACGACGCGATCCGGCCCGGGACGCATGACCCGGGCGGCGGTGGCCCTTGCCCTTTTCGCTTCCGCTTGTGGGCCGGAAGGAATCGAGGCGCCCGCGCCATCGCCGGTCGTGGTCGAGGCCGCACCGACCACATCTTCTCCGGCGGCGCCGGAGATTGCGCCGGAGTTTGACGGTATGCGGGCCCATCCGCTGGCGGAGTGGACCTATGCGGAGAGCCTGGAGGAACTCCACGCCGTCTGGCTCGAACGCTTCGCCCTGGGGGCGGCGCCGGGCGGCGACCCAAATGCAATCTGGCCCTATGCCGACGCGGTCCTGATCGACGGGGACTCCTGGGGCATGGCCTCGGAGACGACCCGGCTGATCTATGTTAAACCCGATGGTTATGCGTACCAGTGGGCAGGCGCGGCCCACCCCGTGGCGGGCGAAGACACTGCAACCCCCATTGCGGCGGACGCGCTGGCGGAGCTGGGCTGGGCGAAGGCGCAGGCCAGCCCGGCCTTGCAACGCTTCGACGAGGGGCCGGGATTTCGCGTGGCGGGACCGGTCCGGGCCGACCAATCCTGCCTGGCCTGTCACGATTTTGGCCTGGATCGGGTCGTGGCCCTGCTGGTCTATGATTTTCAGGAAATCCCGGATGATTGAACCGGCGGAAGCGCGGGCGCGCTTACACGCGTATCCTGGAGCGAAGTTGCACGAAAGAGGGCGTCGGCGGCGCATCCATGGGCGGGAAACCCCATGCGCCCGATTTTCCGCGGCCTTCCAGCCGATCCAAAACGTTGTCATGCAATAGGTTGTAGCAATTTTTGGTTTGACCGTTTCGTGGACCGATGATACAATCGAGTGTACAGCCCTTTGGGTGCTTGCGGCCCGTTGTTGACCGGCTTCAGGTCCTGGAGGATCTGCGGGGACAGGCAATGGCCCGTCTTGCGCTGGAGTATTTTGGCCCCTCATATCTGGAGTTATGCGTAACCGATGCTTGCCCCGACCCACAGCGTAACCGATGCAACCGGCACCTCGGTGGTCATGCCGCAGCGTTTGGTCGATCTGTTGCTGGGGGCCCAGTTGGTGACGCGCGCACAGTTGGACGATGCGGAAGAGGAGCGGAGCAAGACGGGGGAATTTCTCTGCAAGATCCTCGTCCAGCGCAAGTACACCACGCAGGACGATATCAACACGTGCTTCGTGAAGCAGTGCAAGATTCCCCATATCAGTCTTCTCGATTACGATGTGGGCTCGGAAGTGCTCAAGCTGATCTCCAAGGAGGTATGCCTCAAATACGGCTTGCTCCCGATCGACAAGCTGGGCCGTATCTTGACGGTGGCGATGGTGGATCCGCTGGATAATGAAGCGCTGGAAGCCATTCGCACGCTCTGCCCCGATCTCCGCATCAAGCCGATTCTGTGCAACTGGACCCACTTTGAACAGGCGGCGCAAAAATATTTCGCGGACAGCCAGAAAAAGGAAAGTCAGGAGAGCATGGCCAGCTTCGGGCTGACCAAGCTGGCGCCAAAGCCCACCCCAAAACCGGCGCCCGCTTCCGCCCCGCCCCTGGCGGCCGCCTCAACGCAGGTACCATCCGCGCCCGTCGCCGCCATAGACACGGGCGCCCTGGTCGGCGCAATCCAGGCGGGACTGCGCGATGTGGTCCAGGAGCTTTCGGCGCGCATGGCGCCAACGCAGTCCGAGCCGGTTTCCGCGGCCCCCGCCCTGTCGCCCGAAGTACTGGGCGGGGTGATGCGCGATTCGATCCGCGATGCCATGGCCGAGGCCCTGAAGAATTTTGAACGGCCCGCGGCCGAAGTCGTCCCGCAGCCCCCCGCGGCTCCGGTTGCACCGCCGGCCCCCGCCTTCTCACCCGAGGTGCTCGGCAATGTCATGCGGGATTCGGTGCGCGATGCGATGGCTGAAGCCCTCCGAACCCTGGACCGACCATCGACGAATATCGCGCCAGCCATACTGCCCGCAACGGCGGCGGCGCCAGACTGGTCGGGCTTTGAGCAGGCCTTCCGTGCGACGCTCGACGAATTGAAGGAAATCGTTCGCCCGAAGGAAACTGCGGCGCTTGTGCCTCCGCCCCCGGTTGAGCCGGCGGGCCCCGGCATGGAGGCGGTGCTCCAGGAACTCATCAGCGCGATCAAGGGGCAAACCCCCGCGGCCGACGCCATGGGCGAGACCATCCGCGAGAGCATCGGCGGCGCGATGCAGGAAGCGTTGGCTTCTGTGGTGGTGCAACTGCGCGCCTCGGCAAAACCAGATCAGGCGCCCCCCCCTTTCGAGCAGTTCGCTGAAATGATCCGGGACACGATTGGCGGGGTGATGCAGGAAGCCCTGGCCACGTTGATCGTGCAGATGCGGACGAACTCCGCGCAGAACGATCATGGTGCGGCGGCGCAGGAGGCCATCGTATTGGCGCTGCGCGACTCGCAGCAGGGTATGGTTGCGACGATGAAAGAGGTAATCGAGGCCAGCCGTGACGCGCAGGCGGCCCAGAGCGCGCGCCTGGCGGAACTGGCGGAGGCGGCGGTGCAATCTTCCCAGCAGACCTCCCAGTTGATCGAGGCGGCGGTCCAGTCAACCCAGCAGACTTCGCAACTGGTGGAGGCGTCTCTGGTGCAGAACGAGCGGATGCACAACCTGCGCCAGGGCCAGCGAAGCCGCCATGCTTCGGTTTCTTCCTTCGGGGTCCCGGTCGAGGGCGAAGCCGCCGATATGGCCGGCGATGATCGTGTGCGGGATGCGCTGGAGGCCGAAGTACCCCTGGAGACCCTCACGTTTGAAAGCTTTTTCGCGGGCAAGGCCAATGCCTTTACCCTTTCCATTGCCCAGTCGGTGGCGGCGAAGCCCGGCGGCGAGTACAACCCGCTGTTTCTCTATGGCAATGTGGGCCTGGGCAAGACGCACCTGATCAGCGCGGCGGGCAATGCCATTCGCCAGAACCACCCGAAGCATCGGGTGGGCTATGTTTCGGCAAGCCATTTTTCGAGGCGGCTCAAAGAGGCCCTGGCTGCGGACGCCCAGGAGGCTTTTCGGGAGAACTACTGCCACTGGGACGTGCTGATTCTGGACGATATTCAGTTCATGGGGGGGCGCGTGGAGGCGCAGGAGGAATTTTTCCATATCTTCAATGTGTTGCATCAGCAGGGGCGGCAGATTATTATTGCCAGTGATAAGGCCCCGGACCGCCTGGGCCTGTTGGAGCAGCGCCTTATTTCCCGGTTTTCCAGCGGGATCGTGGCCGATTTGAAAGCGCCCGAGTGGGACACGCGGATGCAGATCCTGCGCCGCCACGCGGGCACCGCCAACGTCCAGATCCCCGACGAAATCCTGTCGCTCATCGCCATGCGGGTGTCCAACGACATCCGCAAGATGGTGGGTTCGTTGCGTAAAATTGCGGCCTTCGCCGCCATGTCGCGCGAACCGCTGACGGTGGAGTTGGCCACGGAGATACTCAGCCATCTGGGTGGCGAGGAGGCGGCGTGACGATGGTGTGTAAACGCAACCCCGAATGTACTATTCTTATGAACAGCCCACAGAATGCGCGTAACGCGCGGATAGCGTAAAAGGAGGGCACGGATGGCCACACGCGCAACGAAGAAGCGACTGCCCGATATGCTCCTGGAGCAGAATCTGGTCACGCAGGAGCAGCTTCAGGAATGCATCAACCAGCACCGCCAGACGGGGCAGAGCCTGCCCAGCCTGCTGGTGCAGAACGAGTACCTCTCGGAAGAGGATCTCGTCATCACGCTGAGCGAACAGCTCGGGATCCCCCATATCCGGGTGGCCCACTACTCCATCCCGAAGGAAGTGCTGTCCGAAGTACCCGAGACCCTCGCCCGCCAGTACCAGATGCTACCGGTCAGCGTGACGGGCGACGTGCTGACGCTGGCGATGGCCGACCCGCTCAATATCATGGCGCTGGACGATCTGCGAATGCTTACGAGCTACGAGATCGAGCCGGTGGTGGCGGTCGCGTCGGAACTGGCGGCGGCGATTGACAAGCACTATGGCGGCGGCAAGGCCGAAGACCTTTACGACGCTCTCATGGTCAAAGAAGACCGCGAAGGCTCGGTCGAAGAGCTCAAGACCACCGATGATATCGAGGACGTGTCCAAACTGGAAGTGGGCGCGGAGGACGAGCCGGTCAAGAAGCTGGCGCGGCTGATCCTTTTCAACGCCCTGGAACGGGGCGCAAGCGATATTCACATCGAGCCCTTCGAAAAGCTCATCCGCATCCGATACCGCGTGGATGGCACGCTGGAAGAAGCCAAGGCCCCGCCGAAGCACCTTCAGGCCAACATCATCGCCCGTTTCAAGATTCTTTGCGGTTGCCGAATCGACGAGCACCGGCTGCCGCAGGACGGTCGCTTCCGCATCCGCTATAACTCCCGCGAGATCGACTTCCGCGTGGGTTTCCTGCCGTGTAAATTCGGCGAAAAGATCGTGCTCCGCGTGCTGGACCAGTCCAACCTGACCCTCGACCTGGAAGGCATGGGCTTCGAGCCCCAGCCCATCGCGGCCTTCAAGGAAGCGCTGAACCTGCCCCACGGCATGATCCTGCTCACCGGACCCACCGGTAGCGGTAAAACCACCACCCTGTACAGCGCGCTGCACAAATTGAACTCGCCCGACACCAACGTGGTAACGGTGGAAGACCCCATCGAATACGACCTTTTCGGCGTGAATCAGGTGCAGGTGCAGTCCACCATCGGCTTCACCTTCGCCGCGGCCCTGCGCCAGATTCTGCGCCAGGACCCGGATATCGTGATGGTCGGCGAAATTCGAGACGGTGAAACGGCGGACGTGGCCGTGAAGGCGGCCTTGACCGGCCACCTGGTGCTGAGCACCCTCCACACCAATGACGCGGCGGGCGTATTCCCCCGACTGACCGATATGGGCATAGAGCCCTTCCTCGTCCAGTCTTCCGTGGCCCTGGCCGCCGCACAGCGCCTCCTCAAGCGCGTCTGCACCGATTGCAAGGAGCCGATCAACGTGCCCGAAGAGGTCCTGGACCGCATCCAGTGGCGCGGCTTCGACTACCTGGAAAAGATCCAGTTCGTCCGGGGACGCGGTTGCAGTCGCTGCAAGGAATCCGGCTATCGCGGTCGCGTGGCGGTGATCGAAGTATTGTTGAACTGGCCCGAATTGCAACCGCTCGTGCTGGAGCGGGCAACGGGCTACACGATCAAGGCCCAGGCCATCGCCTGCGGCATGCAGACCCTGCGGCAGAACGGCCTCGCCAAAGCGGCAAAGGGCCTCTCCACGATCGAGCAGGTTCTGGAACATACTTCGTCAGACTGAGAAAACCTGGAAGGGCGCCCGAGGGGAGGTGCGCCGCCAGTAGACACGGGTTAAGGGAAACATCCCGGCCGGGCGCGCCGCGCAGGGCCGACGGGGATGCCGAGCGGAAGAGGAGGAAGTATGTCCACACCGAGTATCAAGGAATTGCTGACGAAGGCCATCAAGGCGGGCGCCAGCGACATGCACATCGTCGTCGGCGCGCCCCCCATGATCCGACTTCACGGGGGCCTGGAAGCGCTGCCCGGCTATCCCCGCCTGACGGCCGATCAGACCCAGGAAGTCATCTACACGGTAATGAACGAAGACCAGATCGCCGAGTTCGAAGCGACCCGCGAGTGCGATCTTTCTTTCGGCATCGAGGGCCTGAGCCGCTTCCGTCTGAACGTCTATCGCGATCGCGGCTCGGTGGTGGCGGCCTTCCGCTCCATCCCCTTTGAAATTCTTTCCTTCGAGCAGTTGGGCCTGCCCCGGGTCATCGCCGATTTCGCGTACAAGCCTTTCGGCCTGGTCCTCGTGTGCGGTCCCACCGGCAGCGGCAAGTCCACGACGCTGGCGTCGATCGTGGACAAGATCAACCGCGAGCGCAATACCCATATCATCACTATTGAGGACCCCATCGAATACTTGCACCGCCACAACCGCAGCGTGGTCAACCAGCGCGAAATCAACGCGGACACCAATTCGTTCAGCGCGGCGCTCAAGCGCGTGCTGCGCCAGGACCCGGACGTGATTCTCATCGGCGAAATGCGCGATACGGAAACGATCCAGGCGGCGCTGACCGTGGCCGAAACCGGCCACCTGGCCTTCGCCACCCTGCACACGAACGACGCCCTCCAGACCATGAACCGTATCATCGACGTGTTTCCCGCCGCGCAGCAGGCGCAGGTGCGCACCCAGCTTTCCTTCGTGCTGGAGGCGGTGGTGGTGCAGCAGCTCGTACCCAGGGCCGACGGCATGGGACGCGTGCTCGCCATGGAAATCATGCTCGCAAATCCCGCCATTCGCTCCCTTATCCGCGCGGAAAAGCTGGAACAGATCCCCTCCATGATCGAAATCGGCAAGGGCGAAGGCATGTTGACCATGAACCAGTCCCTGTATCGCCTGGCGAAACGCGGCATCATCACCACGGAGATGGCTTTCAAGCGCAGCGCCGATCCTGAAGGGCTCCAGCACCTGATGGAAAAGGGAATGTGATCCGCCACTGGTTGCTTTCATGAAAAAATTTCTGGAGTACTTAAGCCCCACCTACGACGGCCCGGCGAGCTGGCTCTGGTTCGTGGGCGCGGCGCGTATCGGGATGCTGGTGGTGGTCGCGTCCGGCGCACACCTCATCGCGCGGGAGGGGGGCGCCTACCTCACCTTCGTGACGGGCATCTACGCCGCGGCGCTGGCCAGCAGCCTCTGGTATCTGGTGGTCCTTCGCCGGGAGCATTCCATCCCCGCCATACTCACCTGGACCCAGATGCTGGTGGACTTCGGCGTCGTCGCCGCCACGATCAGCTTTACCGGCGGCCACCAGAGTTTCTTCACCTTCCTGCTGGTGATCGTTATCCTGGAGGCCGGCGTGCTCATGGGCCTGCTCCAGGGCTTCGTCTTCGCCACCATGGCCTCCGTTTTCATGCTGTTTCAGACCTTCATCAAGGCCGCGGACGCGCCCGATCAACTGGCCCTCTGGTATCACTACCTGATTCAGGGGCTGGCCTTTTTCTTTACGGCCTTCATCAGCGGCTACTGGAACCAGCGCGTCAGTCGGATGAAGCAATTTCAACGCGAGATCCTGGACAATCTCAGCAGCGGATTCCTCATCACCGACGCAAGGGGCGTGGTCATCGCCATGAACAAGGCGGCCTGCGGCATCCTCAATCTCGTGGAAGAGAATGTGGCCGGCCTCCACGTGGACGGCATCATGATCCAGGAGTCGGGCGCGGAATGCCCCGTGACCACCGCGCTCCGCCTCAAGAAGGACTTTACCAGCTACGAATTCAACGCCCAGGTCGGCGAAAACGAATCGAAGCTGCTCGGCCTCACAACCAACCGCATCCGCGACGCCCACGACCACGTCACCGGCCTCATCGCCTCCTTCACCGACCTCACCGAGATGGCGCGCATGCGCAAGGAGCTCCAGAAGCAGGACCGCATGGCGGTGATCGGTGAACTCTCCGCCGGGCTGGCCCACGAAATCCGCAATCCCGTGGCCTCGATCCGAGGCAGCATGGACGAGCTCCAGCGCAACATCAACTCGCCCTCGCTGGTGGAGCGGCTCGCGGCCATTGCCGTGCGGGAGTCCGACCACCTGAACGAGATCGTGACGGGCTTCCTGGACTTCGCCCGCGACCCAGGTCGGCGATACGCCCTGCTGGACGTACAGGAGGTGGCGCGGGAGGTGGAAGAGTTGCTCGGCGGCAAGTATGGCGGGGAAGCCGGCTGTACGGTGGAGCTCTACGAAACGCCCGAGCCCTGCATGATCATGGGCGACAAGACCCAGATCTGGCAGGTCTTCATGAACCTGGGCCAGAATGCCGTCGAAGCCATGGACGGCAAGGGATGCCTTCGCATCATCGTCTCCCAGAATGAAAACCGGGGCCCGGTGGAGATTCGCTTCGATGACGAAGGCCCCGGCATCGCCCCGGACAAGGTCGCGCGCATCTTTGAGCCCTTCTACACCGAAAAAGCCCGCGGCGTGGGCATGGGCCTGGCCGTGTGCATGCGCATTATCACCGCCCATGATGGTACGATCCAGGCCGCGTCGCGTTCCGGCGGCGGCACCTCTATCATTGTCCGGCTGCCTCGCGCCCATGAATCAGGTCACGAGTCGGCGCGGGAACTCAGGAGTGAAAACTCGTGTCTCTAAAGCATCGGGTACTGGTCGTGGACGACGAGCTCAGCATGCGCGAGCTCATGGTTATCGTGCTGCAGAATGACGGCTACGACGTGGACACCGCGAGTGATGCCGGGGGCGCCATCGAACAGCTCGGCCAGGCCCACTACGATGTGGTGCTCACGGACCTCTTCATGGGCCAGGACCGCAACGCGGGCATGAAGCTGCTGACCTGGCTCCAGGAGCACTCGCCCGGCACCCCCGCCATCATGATGACGGCCCACGGCTCCGTGGAAACCGCCATCGAGGCGATGAAACGCGGCGCTGCCGATTACATGATGAAGCCCTTCAAAAACGACGAGATTCGAATTCTCATCGAGCGCGCCATCGCCCAGCGCAATCTCCTTCGGGAAAACGTGGCCCTGCGCAAGCAGCAGGCCCAGCAGGGCGACATCGGCAACATGATCGGCAAGAGCGCCGCCATTGAAAAAGTGCAGCAGATGATCCGGCGCGTCGCCGCGCTGCCGAGCACGGTGGCGGTCCATGGCGAAAGCGGCGCGGGTAAGGAACTGGTGGCCCGGGCCCTTCACAACCTGAGCAACCGCGCCAGCAAGCCCTTCGTGGCCATCAACTGCGGCGGCATCCCCGAGAATCTGCTGGAGAGCGAGCTCTTTGGCCACAAGAAGGGCGCTTTCACCGGCGCGGTGGAAGACAAGGAGGGCCTGTTCGTTGTTGCCAATGGCGGCACGATCTTCCTGGATGAAATCGGCGAAATGCCCCTCATGCTCCAGGTAAAGCTCCTGCGCGTGCTCGACAACAACACGGTGACGCCCGTGGGCAGCACCACCGACATCAAGGTGGATGTGCGACTGATTTCGGCGACGAACCGCGACCTGGAAAAGATGGCGGAGGAAGGCAGCTTTCGGAGCGACCTCTACTACCGCCTGAACGTGATCCCCCTCCATGTGCCGCCGCTTCGCGAGCGCCGCGACGACATCCCCCTGCTGTGCCGCCACTTTGTGAAACAGCACGCAAAGAATATGGGACGGGAGAGCCTGGAAATCAGCGCCGAGGCCCAGAACGCCCTCAATGGCTACCACTGGCCGGGCAATGTTCGCGAACTCGGCAACGTGATGGAAAGAGCCGTGGCCCTCTGCGGCACGGACATGATCGGCCTGGACGACCTCCCCGAGAACCTGCGCAACTATACCCCCGAAACCGGCGTCTCCCCGGCCGCCGCCCACGTCCCCGATGAGGGCATGGATATGGAGCGCCTCATCGCCGATCTCGAAATCGACTTGCTGAAACAGGCCCTGGAAAAAAGTCGCTACTCCCAGAAAAAGGCGGCCCGCCTCCTCGGGCTGACCCCCCGCTCCCTGCGCTATCGCCTGCAAAAACACGGCCTGGAAGCGCAGTAATCGCCGCGCGACAATTGGCGGCGGGGATCGGGTATCATAGATTCGCATGCGGCGCATCCCGGCAGACGTTGCGCGTCGCCATTTTTCCGGCCGCCCGGCTGAGGGCGGACACTGGCAGCAAAATCATACGCTACGGAGCATTGATTTTATGGTGAACACGCAGGGCACTGAAGGCGGTCGCTCGCCGAAATCGAGTGGGGCCTCCGCCGTCGCAATACTGTGGATCGCAAGCCTGGCGCCTGTGGCCGCTTTCATCGACTTGACCATCAGCATGATCCGCTTCCCCCGGCCGGACGATTACGATTCCGCCGTCGCCATCTTCCCGCCGCTCGCCGCAACCACGGCGGTCGCGCTTGTCGTGCTGCTGGCGCTCTGGGCGCTGCTGCTGCTCATGCACCGCGCCGGTCTGCCCATCCCAGTGACCTCGCTGCTGGTCGCAACCACACTCGGGCTCTACTCCTTTATGACCCTCGCCCTGATCACCGGGGTGTTTCTGCCAACAGAGATGGTGCGGGATTCGGCAACGGCCCTCCTTAAAATGGCCGTGGTGGGCATCGTTGCACTCGCCACGCTTCGCGGGGGCTACCTCCTCGGCAGGGACGTGGAACGGGGCCTGACGCTGCGGCGCTCCCCGCTTCTGCTCACGATGTCGCTTCCCGCGCTGACGGCCGCCCCGCTCGCGCTGGTCTGGTTCAGCCGATTTCGCATGGATGCGGCGCTGGCCTCTAAAGAGGGGCTCTTGCTGATTGGCCTGACGGGCGGCTTCATGCTGCTGGCCCTGATATTCTTCTACCTCGCCGGTCATAGCCGTGTCGGTCGTGCGGTGGCGACGTTCCCCGTCGTCGCCGTGCTTCTATCGCCCTTCGTCGCGCCCATCGCGGCTCGTCAACTTGATGCGCGCCCGGGCGGCGGCGGTACGCGGCTGGACGCGCAAAAGCCGGTCTTTCTCATCACGATAGACTCGCTGCGCGCCGACGCGCTCTCCTGCTATGGCTCGGATCGTGTGCAAACACCGAACATCGACCATCTGGCCCGGGAGAGCGTCCTCTTTGAAAACGCCATCTCCGCATCGTCCTGGACCTTGCCGTCCGTGGCGTCCTTTATGACCGGCGTATCTCCCCTGCGCCATGGCGCCACCGCCTGGCAGGCGCGTCTCCCCGATCAGTTCAAGACCCTGGCCGAGTATTTCAAGGAGGCGGGCTACCGCACGGTGGCCATCGGGCAAAACCCCGTACTGGATCAGGCGCGAAACGTGAGTCAGGGCTTTGACGAGTACCACTGGATCTCTTCCGAGTCCTGGCACCCGGCGGTATCCCTCGGCCGTTCAATGCTCGACGCCCTCCGGCCCCGCGAAGCCGTGTCCTTCACCGAACAAATCACCGACGCGACCATCGCACGGCTACCGGTCGCGAACGAAGGCCCGGCCTTTTTCTGGATCCACTACTTTGATCCCCACCTGCCCTATGCGCCACCCGCCGCCTACCTGAGCGAAGCGGAGCGCGCCAACCCCATGGGGATGGAGTTCAACGCCTTTGAACGGGTTCGTATGGGACGTTTCGGCGGGCGGCAGGAAGAGCGGGACTGGATTCGGAGTCTCTACGACGGCGAGGTGCGCTTCGTCGACGACGAGTTCGGACGGCTCATGGAGGCCATCAAGGCGCAAGGGCTCTATGACGGTGCGATCTTTATACTGTCAAGCGACCACGGAGAGGAGTTCTGGGACCATGGCGGCTTCGAACACGGCCACACGATGCACCGCGAACTGTTGCGGGTGCCCCTGCTCATCAAGGGACCCACGGTAACCTCGCCGGCGCGCGTCGCAGCGCCCGTAGGCACCGAAGCCCTGGCGCCCACACTCCTGGAACTCGCCGAACTGCCCTACGATGCGGCCTCCATGACGTCCGCGTCGTTCACGGCCTACCTGCGTCCGGAATCGCCCCAACCGACGCCCGGCTCCGTGAAGAGTTTCGGCACGCTGTACTTCGACGAGCTTGAAGCCGTGACCACACCGGAGTTCAAATACATTCAGTCGGTGGATTTCGGCGGAGAGAAGCTATATAACCATACGGTGGATCCGATGGAGCAACACCCGCTGAACATCACGGAGCACGCCGCCGCCGCGGAAAGCGCGCGGCAGCTTCTTATTCAAGCCCACGGCGCGGGCAGCGCCACGGGCGCGGTTGAAAAAGAAAACGTCGTTATGGATGCGGCCACGGAAGAAAGTCTCCGCTCGCTCGGATATATCGACTGATGGCCCACGCCCCGTGATGTTGAAGTCTCTGTGGCGCGCTTTGAAAACAACACAACAAGAAATGGCCCCATGAAAAATCTTCGCTCTTTCCTTCAAAAACACTGGAAGAAGGTCCTGGCGGTCGGCGTCAAGCTTTGCTTTATAACGCTGGTCTGTCTTCTGCTCTTCAACCCGACCGCCCTGGGCATTCCCGAAGATTCCCGCTTTCAGGCCATCTCCCCCACCGAGCTCTGGGAATCGCTGAAAAGCATCGACCCAGCGACGGCCGCCATCTGGTTCACCTTTGCAACCTCCATCAAGCTTGTCGGGATTTTCTGCGGCATTACCCGCTGGCGCATCCTCCTGCGTGCGCAGGGGGTACACATTCCCTTCTGGTACCTCACCAAGTGCTGGTTCTGGGGGCGGGCCATCGGCCTGTTCATGCCGGGCACGCTGGGCCTCGACGGTTTCCGCCTTGTGGAGTCATCGCGCTATACCGGCGAGATCGTGAAGTGCACCACCGTCATCGCCGTGGAAAAACTTACCGGCTTCATCACGCTCTTTTCCCTCGTCTTCCTGACCCTGCCCCTGGGGCTGAGGCTTTTCGACATTAATCTCGCCCTGCTCGGCGTTGTACTCCTGGGGCTGGCCTGTTTCATCTCGGTGATCCTCCTCCTGCTGCTTCAGCCGCGGGTGATCCAGGTGCTCGCCGCATCCATCCCCATGCCGGAAAAAATCCGAATCAAAGTGAATAAATTTGCCGTCGCGGCAACCGCCTACAGTGCGCACCGGGGCTCCCTGATGCTCGCACTGCTCTTCGGCCTGGGGGTGCATCTGGGCACCTGTCTCATGTATTTCGGAACCGCCTCCGCCATTCGCGCGGAGAATACCGGCATCCTCGAAATTTTTTTCGCGAGCCCCCTTCTCATTGTGGGCGCGGTCTTCGCCCCCACCGTCAGCGGGATCGGCGTTTCGGAAGTCGTCATGACCACGCTCCTCGGACCCGGCGCCGGTCAAGCCAAGGCCCTCCTCTTCGGCCACCTGGGCCTCTGGTTTGGCGAGATCATTCCCTTCACCGTAAGCATGCCCCTCCTCCTGCTGACGGGAAGACCAAATCGCGAGGAATTGCTCGAAGAAATCGCCGAAGTCCGCGCGCGCGTCGGCACCGGCGACGAGGCCGACCTCCGACTGAGCCCTGAAGTGCTGGCGCGCTATCGCCACAATGTGCTCGGCGCCCTCGTGGCGGGCCCGCTGGCCGGTTTACTCGCGGGCGCGTCCATCGGCCTCTTCGAGTCCGCCTGGCTCTGGCACACCCTGGGCGGTCTCGGTGATTCCGGGCTGTTCCTCTGGTCCGCCCTGGTCTATGGCCTGCTCTTTGCCATCGCCGGCCTGGGGGTGGCCCTGGGGCTCGTGTTTGTGTATCTCCTCATTGACCGCTTCCCCCCCCACCGCTGGAGCTACGCGCTCGCCTTCGCGGGGACCTTTCTCGGCGGCGGTCTGGTCATCGGCCTGTTCCGATTGCGCCGCGATGTCTTCGACGGCTTTATGCCCGACGGCAAGTCCCTTGCCCTCTTTGGTCTCCTGTTGGGCGGCCTGGCCCTCGTGGGCGCGCTCAAGCTGCTCTTCGCTTCGGGCTTTGTGCTCCGGCGCTTCCCCGCGCAGCCGAAACCCGTCATCGGCGCGGGCCTGGCCGCCTACGCCATTCTCTTTCTCGCGGGGCTCCTGCTCTTCACCGTCATGCGCCCCAACCAGAATCAGGCCGCTTTCGCACCGGCCCGGAACGCCCAGGGACCCAATATCATCCTCATCGCGGTGGATACCCTCCGTGCGGACTACCTCAAGGCCTGGAACCCCGCCATCGAAACGGAAACGCCGAATCTGGATGGCTTTATCGCGGACTCGGTCCGCTTTCAGAACGCCTTCTCCCAGGCCTCCTGGACCAAGGCGTCTTTTGGCTCGATTTTTTCCGGCATGTACCCCGAATGCCACACGGCGGTGACCAAGACGGCAAGCCTCCCCCCCGATGTGGAAACGGTGGCGGAGTTGCTCCAGGCGGGCGGCTACTATACCCAGGGCTTCGCGAACAACCCCAACATCGCCGCCCTCTTCGGCTACGACCAGGGCTTCGTGAATTACGTGGACCTGAAGAAATCCCTGCACTTTGCCGCCGGACCATCCGCGTCGAACCTGGCGCTGTATGACGTGCTGATCAAAGTTCGCGAAACCCTGAACGACCGCTTGTTGAAGCGCCCCATCGTGGTTACGGACTACTACCAGCCCGCACCGGTGGTGAAGGACGCGGCCCTGAGCTTCCTGGAAAGCGGGAACCGGCCCGCGGACACGCCCTTCTTTCTTTTCACCCATTTTATGGACCCCCACGACCCCTTCATGGACCCGGACACGCGCAAAGGGGGCTACGGGCGCAAGCGGCTGGGCAATCCGGACCCGGAAACCTACCTTGAGAAGATGCGGCGCGCCTACATCGGAGAGATCGAATATCTGGACGCCGCCCTCGGTGATTTCTTCGCCGGCCTCAAGGAGCGGGGCCTCTATGACGACGCGCTGATCGTGCTTACGGCGGATCACGGCGAGGAATTTCACGAGCACGGCGGCTGGTGGCACGGGCAAACGCTCTATGACGAGCAGACCCATGTGCCCTTCATCGTCAAGCTGCCTGGAAAGGCCAGGGCCGGCGAGGTCAACACGCACCTGGCCCGCAATCTGGATCTTGCGCCCACCTTCCTTCATTTCGCGGGCCTGGAGAAGGGCGCGATGATGCAGGGACAATCCCTCTTCGATGCGGCGGGCGAATTCACCAACGCCGCCATCGGCTACAGCTATGCGGAAAACAATTTCGAAGGCATCGTGCTGCAGGCGGTGCGCACCACCGCACACAAGGTCATCCGGGCGAACGAAGGCAACAAGCGGGGACTGCCCGCAATCGCGCTCTATGACATGGCCGCGGACACCACGGAACAAACGAATCTCGCGGGAAGCGGAGAACTGGCCGAGGTGGAGGCGCTGCTCAACGGCACGATAGACGCCTACCTGACAATCTGCGAAGAAAACGCCGTCGACCCCTCGCAGGTCAAGATCGATGCGGGCACGCTGGAGAGCCTGGAAGCCATCGGGTATATCGGAAATTGAAAGAAAGGACGGATAGGACCGATTCGACCGACGATAAAATCGGTCCTATACGTCCTATCCGTCCTCTGAATTTCCCTTACTTCAGCAACTTGCCGCTCGACGACTGAATGCCCGACATGACGCGCTCGAAGGCTTCCACGTCGGCGCAGGCCGAGATGGCTTCCGCACGCTCCACCACCCCGTTCTTGAAGAGGTCCACGGCGTACTGGTCAAAGCTGCGCATCTCGCTGTCCTGCTCCATGATGCCGTGGAGCTTGGCCAGGTCGCCTTCCACAATCGCGTCGCGCACGATGGGCTTCCCGCCGATGAGAATCTCCACGCAGGGAATACGTCCGCCCGACTTACGCTTGAGAAGGCGCTGACACACCACGGCGGCGAGGGTGTAGGCCAATTCCTGGCGCACCAGATCGCGCTCGCTCTGGGGGAAGTAACTGATCATGCGGTTGATGGTGTCGATGGCGGTGGTGGTGTGGAGCGTGCTGAACACCATGTGGCCCGTTTCCGCCGCGCTCAGGCCCGCGCGGATGGTGTCCACGTCGCGCATTTCGCCCACCAGAATTACGTCCGGATCTTCGCGCAGCGCGCCGCGCAGGGCGTTGGCGAAGGAGAAGGTATCCCGGCCCACCATGCGCTGGGAGATGATGCTCTTCTTGTCCTTGTATACGAATTCGATGGGGTCTTCGGTGGTGATGATATGGGCCTGACGGTTCTCGTTGATGTAGTCCACCATGGCCGCCAGGGTGGTGGACTTGCCGCTGCCGGTGATGCCGCACACCAGAAAAAGGCCGCGGTGCTTCCAGCAGATCTTCTCCACGACGGCGGGCAGATCCAGTTTGGCAAGCGGGATGGGCGCCTCCGGAATAAGCCGGATGGCCAGCGCCATGGCGCCGCTCTTGATATACCCCGAGCAACGCAGGTAACCCACGCCCGCCGCATGATATTGGAAGCTGGACTCTTTCTCCGTCTCCAACAGGTGCAGTTCGGCTTCGCCGCCCAGCTCCACGACGATCTGCCGCATGTCGTCCGCGGACACAATCTGGAAATCCATCGGGATAAGGTCGCCGTCGACGCGTATGTAGGGCCGGTTGCCGGCGCGGAGGTGAAGATCCGATGCCCGCAGCTTTTCCATGGTCTCAATGAGCAAGTTAATATTGAAGTCGGACTTCACGAAGGCATCCGCCTTCAGGGTCCAGGTCATGGAGCGAAGCGACTCGATGATAAACTGCTCGATCACGCCGTCGATGGGGGCAAGGTGCTTTACCTGGCGCAGCTCAAAGGGCGGCACGGTGATCGTGCACTTGCCGTCTTTCACTTCCACACGGCACACGATATTGGTGGCCGTGAGGGCGGCGGTGATGGCCTCGGCGGTGGCGTCCTCACGCATGGAGAAGGTGACTCTGAGCAGGTCCACGCGCTTCGTCAAATCGGGAGCTTTTGCGATCATGCTGGCGTTCATGGTCTTGAAATTCACCGCCGTGGGCATGCCCATCTGGTGGATCATGTTCTCGAGACCGATCTTGAACACATCAAAGACGGTACTGTCGCTTTTACTACCGATGAACATCTTGGACCTTTCTGTGGCGGGCGAGGCCGGCCGTTACTTCAGAGGGACAGGGGCCGAAGTCTAGCACGGGATCTGTAAAACTGTCAAAGGGTTGAACCGTAGCATTGTGCCCGATGCGCGGGGCTTGGTATACTGTTTTACAGATTTCTCAGCCTCGCAAAACCTTGTCACGTGAACCGTTGCGGCAGCCTATTCCGTGCGGAGGAGAACTCCTGTATGACGGTCCAGATTTTGTTCCTTATCGGCGCCCCAAGATCGGGTACGACCATGCTGGCGCGAATGCTGGGGGCTCACCCGGAGATCCTCGGCGGGCCGGAACCCCATCTGCTTACGCCGCTGGCGCATCTGGGGATTTGGGGCAACGTGGACAAAGCGCCCTATGACCACGTGCTGGCTGCGGAATCGCAACAGTTGTTTGTTTCGAAGCTGCCCCGCGGCGAGCAGGATTATTGGACGGCGTGCCGGGCCTACTGCGATGTGCTCTACAGCCAGAGCCTGTCGGGAAGCGGCAAGTCCGTATGTCTGGACAAGACGCCCGCCTACGCCCTTATTCTACCCTTTATGATGAAGGTCTTTCCAGACGCCCGCTACGTGGTGCTGACCCGGCACCCCGCAGCAATTTTTTCTTCGTTTGCCAATTCCTTCTTCAACGGCGACTTCGCGGCGGCCCAGGCCTACAACCCGATCTTGAACCGCTACGTGCCCGCGATGGCGGCCTTTCTCCGGCAGGATCAGGTGCCCTTCTTCCACGTCCGCTACGAGGATCTCGTCGCCGCGCCGGAATCGGCCTTCGAGGGAATTTGCGAATACATCGGCGTGCCCTACGTTCCCGCCGCCATCAACTACGGGGAAGCCGCGCCCGCGCCCGCCCAAGGCCTGGGCGACCCCCTGGGCGTGCAAAAGCATTCCCGCCCGAGTCTCGATTCCGTTCATTCCTGGGCTGCGGAGCTCGCGGCGGATCGGGACAAACGATCCTTTGTTGAAGGAATCGTGGCGTCCCTCGATCCCGCCGATCTGGCTACGCTGGGCTACCCGATAGACACCCTCTGGGCCCCACTCGAAGGGGCGGGCGCCGCACCGGCAAAAAAATCGTCAGGCTTCAGCCGCTATCATCTGCAGCGCAAGATGATCGTCACCCTGCGCGGTCAGGCGCAACGCCGCCCCCTCCTGCGCAAGGCCCTGCGCACCGCGCGTCTCGCCTGCGATGTGCTGCTGCGCGAATAGCCCGGAGACAGCCTCGAATGGCACTCACTTAAGGACTTGACCCCAGTGTCTTAAACGTTAACCTCGGGTGCCACCCGCACGCGGGCCGCCTCGGGCGGCCGGTAGCTTGCGGGTGATGGGGCCATGTGCAAGCAGAGATACCTTCGATGCATATCACGCATTTCGCGTTGCACTCATAGGGATTCACGCAAGTCCCCTTTCGCGATGTTACACCCGCAAACTTAGTCGCTCGCGCTCCTGCGTGTACGGGTGGCACCCCCGGGGGGGCCAACGAATACGCGTAGTCATTTCGCTTGGGCAAGTGCCACGCGGATGGTGTCCCCGCCATCCGCCTTCAGCGTCGCCACCTCGCCCGCCTTCATCGGCAACTCGATCACGGAGCCGTCCACCCAGGACTTCACTTTCGCGACCCCGTCCTTCGTGGCCGCAATGCGCACGGTCTGTGCACCCGCCGCATCGCGCTGTGCCGACACCAGCCAGCCGCCCTGCGCCCGGAGCGTGGAAAACGACAGGGCCTTCCACGACGCCGGCACGGCGGGGAACACCTCAATCACGCCCGCGTGGCTTTGCAACAGCATTTCCTGCAGCCCGGCGGCATAAGCGAAGTTGCCTTCCAGCGTGAAGGGGCGGTAGGTGAAATTGCTGATGCCCGATTTGGTCTGGTCGCCATTCGCGTGAAAGCTATTCCGCAGCACAAATCGCGTCGCAAAAATTTCCAATGCCTTGGCCGCCTTGTCTCCATCGTGACCACGTGCGGCCATGCTCGCGAGCCACGAAAAGCTGTAGCCCGTCCACAAGCTGGAACCCAGGGTTTCCAACTCGGCGAGGGAGGCCTGAATAATACGTTCATCTTCCGGTCCATTTGCGCCATCGATCAGCCCGAGGGGATGGATGGCCATGAGATGGGAAAAATGCCGGTGGGAGCCGGGCAGCGGATAATCCGGCGCCACCAGCAAGGTGCCCGAGGCGCTCACACTCCACGTGGGAAATTCATCGAGCACCGAACGCCAATGGGTCGCATCGTCGGCGTGGCCGGTCTTCTCGGCAAACTCGGCAGTCGCGCTAAGGAGCCAGCGCATCAGCGCAAGATCGTAATTTGTAATTCCTTTGAACCAGGCCTCGGGTTTGTTGTCGTTTACCTCGGGCGATGAACTTAAAGGCAGGGTGCGCTTGCCGTCGGGCCCCCGCTCGCTCGTGACGGCCTCAATAAACACGGCGCACTGACGCAGATAGGGATAGGCCCGCTCGCGCAAGAAGGTTTCGTCCTGACTGTATTGATAGTGGAGATAGAAGTGGTGGGCCAGCCAGCAGGCCGTCGTGGAGGAGTGGGTGTACTGGCGCCAGCCGCCGATCTGGTTGTTGTTCAGATCCGCCGTCATGGGCACGTTCATGCCGGGCATCTTGAAGAAGCGCTGGGTCCATTCCTCGCAGTTGCCCCGTGTATCCCAGAGCCAGTCCACAAAATTCTGCGCCTCCTCCAGCCGATTCCCGCTGTAGGCGGGCCAGTAACTCAGCTCCGTATTGAGATCGTGGTGATAGTCGCCTTTCCACGGCGGAAGGGTGCCGTCGTCCGCCGTCCACGGGCCCTGAAGCGTGATCGGCGGCGCACCCAGCCGGCTTGCGGCACCGAATTTATAGGTATCGAGATACCACTGCCGCTCGATGGTCGCGTCCGGAATCGACACAAGCGATTTCTCCCAATAGGCCTTCCACCACGCGGAATGACTCTTTGCCAGGGCTTCCCGCTCCGTGGACAGCGCTCGCTCGGCCTGACGCTTTGCTTCGGCGAGCGGGTCGCCGCCACGGCGATTCGTAGCGATGCTCCAGGTGCCGTGCCACACGCCGTCCCGCTGCTCCCACGCGAGGAAGGCCGCGAAGGTAAAGCCGCCCCACCCTTCCTGCACCCAGGCCTGCCAGTTCTCCCCGGAAGACGTTACAGGCGGCACATAGCCGAGTTCGCTCAATTCCCCGGCCACGATGGCGGCCTCGGGTGCGCCGGGCTCCTTCCCGCCAAAGGCCGGCGCCTGAAGCTGAACCGACGCCGGGTCGAGCCCCGTGAGTTCGATTTGTCCCACGGGCTCGGTGGCGTGAATCCAGACGCGGGCGCTGCCGCCTTTGAAGGTCACTGTGGCCGCAGGACTCTCCGCGCTGAGGGTCGCGCGGGAAAAAGCGGCCTCTTCTGGCAGGATGATCTCGATGCGGCCCGCGGGAATCTTGCTGGGCGCGGGGTTGTGGTAGGGGTTGTCGTAGAGGGCTTCCAGTTCCTTGACTTTCCCCTCCTTCTCCCACTGGCGCATGGTGGTGTAGTCATATTCCTTCGTATAGTATTCCGGCACGGGCCGGAGGTCCCACAGGTCGGTCCGATCGAGCGAGATGCGCAGCGGTTTTCCATCGCCCCAGACCAGGGCGCCGAGGGTGCCGTTGCCCAGCGGCAGGGCTTCGTCCCAGAGCGTGGCGGGCGAGCCATAGTCCAGGAGCGGTTCGTGCCGTTTCAGCACGTCGATCTCCGGGAAAGACGACTGCGCGGCGGCGGATCCGAGAAAGAGCATCGGCAGGGCGGAGAGGGCAAGGTACTTCATGGGGAAACTCCGATGGCCGGGAAGAATCCAGCCGGTTGGCATGCGATGGACTTCCTATTGTAGACCCGCAAGCCGCGCGGTGCAAAAATGACGGGGTTGTCGACCAATGGCTGCTCCCGAGCACGCCATGCCCGCATTGAACGCGTCTCAGGCTACGCTCCCCGCGTTCCGATGGTATAAGATGAGCCCCTTGTCACTATCACATCCGGCGGGGTGCCTCGCACCCGGCAAATCAGGGAGAGCAAATTACCATGGATCTGGACAGGCAGGCGCTCAAGGCCGTGCTGAAGGAAGTGCTCCAGGAGGAAATGGCGGCGGGCCGCTTTGTCATGGCGCCCAAGTTCGACGGGGGCACCCTTGTGCTGCAACCGGCGGACACGTCGCTCCAGGCGAAGGAAGTCCCCATCGACGCCTTCTTCAAGAAGATCACATCGGTGCGGGAGAAGCTCCGGGTGCTGGAGCAGAAAATCAACAATCACAAGACCCTCGAAGAAACGGAAAAGGCCGATCTCCAGTTGTACATCACGCGGTGCTACGGCAGCCTGACGACCTTTAACGTGCTGTTCAAGGAAGAAGAAGACCGCTTTGTCGGTGTGAAGGAATGAAGCCATGAAATCTATCAAGCCACTGCTGCTGGCGGCGTCGGCCATCGTTGCAACCGCTCCCGTCTGGAGTGCGGAAGTTACCATTAACGCGGACCGGGTCGCTGTCATCGACGGACAACCCACCTTTATTCTCGGGCTCTATGAGAACCCGGAAGATGATGCGGTACTCAAGGCCGCCGCGGAAGCGGGAATCAATCTAGTCCACGCTTCCGCAACGAAGGAATCCCTCGACCGGATCCAGAGTGCGGGCGCGGGAGCCTGGCTGAACACGGGCTATGACATCGACTTCAGCGCCGATGCCGAGGCAAAAAAGGGCAAGCTGGCCGAAGCCGTGAACACGCTGGGGTCGCACCCCGCCCTCATCGTCTGGGAAGTGCCCGATGAGGCGCTGTGGAATGCCTGGTATATGGCGGAAGTCTGGCGCATCGTGGACGAACCACGCCAGTTGAAGGCGGCGGCGGAGGCCCTGGAGGACAAGGCCCTCGCGGCAAAAATCGTCACCGATCTGGAAGAGCTGAAGCGTCTTCAAAAACACGGCCTGTGGGCGGCGGGCGAGGCCCTGGCCGATTCCATGTGGACCGCCATGGGCAAGGATATCCCCCAGCCGGGCTTTGGACTTTCCAACGCGCCCGAGCGCGCCGCAAAGCTCGGCGAGGGCATGCTGCTGGGTTACCAGGCCCTCCGCGAGATCGATCCGAAGCATCCCGTGTGGATGAACCACGCGCCCCGCAACACCATCGAAGATCTGGCCTTCTTCGACCGCGCCGCGGACATCGTCGGCTGCGATATCTATCCCGTGCCGGAGGCCCCCCAGATCCGCCATTCGGATCTGGCCAACCGCACCCTCGCCTCGGTGGGCGCCTACACCCGCCGCATGCAGGAAGCGGCCCCGGGAAAACCCACGTGGATGGTGCTTCAGGGCACGGGATGGGGCGACTTCCAGGAAAAATTCACCGAAGAAGAAAAGAAGCAAATGCGCCGCCCCCGCAAGGATGAGACGCGCTTCATGGCCTACGACGCCATCGTCCATGGCGCCCGGGGCATACTCTATTGGGGCACTCAGTTTGTGGAGAAGGACTCCGCCTTCTGGCTGGATCTGCTCGCCGTGGTGAAAGAGTTGGACGGCCTCCAGCATGTGCTGACGGCCCCGGACAGCCCCACGAAGCCCATGATCGGCATCGCACCCACGAACCGCTCCCTCGACCGCACCGTGGCCACCCTCTCCAAGGCGGTGCCCGGCGGCGACTGGCACATCATCGTCAACGAGTTTGAAAGCCCGCTGGCGGTCACCGTGGCCGGCCTGAGCGGCAACTATCGCGTCCACGGTGAAGACCTGCCCGTAGAAGCCGGAAACGGTTCCCTCGTCGTCTACATGCCGGCCTACTCGGTGGCCGTCCTCGCCCCCGCCGTGTAACACCAAACCCGTCCCAGGGCCGCCGGACTCGAGCCTCGGATCCGGCGGCCTTTTTCATGACAGTTGACAGACTAACGGAAAAGCGCAATGATGGTGCGGGTAGCCGCCGAAGGTTGCCCTTGTCGTTGACCGGGATTCGTGGGATTGGGCGCGGATCCGGGTACGGGGGCGCGAGGATAGTCGAAATTCGTGGGAGTGCGTCAGTTCCATAGTCCGATGGCCCGATGGGCATGGCAATTACTCTGCCTGACAATCGCCCTCCTCCCGCCCTGCGCCGCCACCGGCCAGCCCCCCCGGAAACTGGAGCCGGTCCGCCTCCAACTCAAGTGGAGCCATCAATTCCAGTTCGCCGGCTACTACGCCGCCGTCGCCCGGGGCTTTTACGCCGATGCCGGCTTCGACGTGACCCTGTTGGAAGGCCGGAGCAACCGCTCTCCCCGGGAGGTCGTGCTCGCGGGCGAAGCCGAGTTTGGCGTCGCCGGAAGCGAGTTGGTGCTGGGGTATCTGGAGGGGGAGCCGCTGGTCGCCCTGGCCGCCATCTTCCAGCACTCTTCCTACGCGCTGCTCTCCATGCGGTCTTCCGGCATCCGGGACCCCGCGGACCTGGCCGGGCGCCGCATCATGCTCCGGGACGGCGTCCCCAGCACGGAAATCTTCGCCATGCTCAACCAGGCCGGCGTCGGGATAGACGGCTTCGAACTCGTGGGGCACACCTTCCGCCACGAAGATCTGCTGGAGGGAAAGATCGACGCCATGTCGGTCTACCTTACCGATCAGCCCTTCTTCGAAGGAATACCCGGCGCCGAAACCACCCTGCTGCGGCCGGTTGCCTTCGGCGTGGATTTTTATGGCGACACCCTGTTTACCACCCGCGAACGACTGGACGGCGACCGGGAACGCGTGGAGGCCTTTCGGGAGGCCAGCCTGAAGGGCTGGCGCTTCGCCATGGACAATCCAGGCGAAGTCATCGCCTGGATCCAGCAGAATCACCCCGGACTTCGCACCGATTCGCAACTGCGCAATGAAGCGGAGCAGATGCAGGCCCTGATTCTGCCCCAGCTTGTCCCCATGGGGCAGATGAACCCCGAACGCTGGGAGCGCATCGCGGCCGTATATCGCGAGCGGGGGATGACGGAAGGAAGCCGCGACCTGGCCGATTTCCAGTTCCGCGAGACCCAGGGATTCGATTCCGCCACCTTCATGCGGATGCTATGGCTCCTCGTGCCCCTCGCCATCATCGTGGCGAGCTGGATCGCCTTTCTGATCCATTTCAATCGCCGACTGGTCAAGGCGGTGCATGAACGCACATCGGCGCTGGAGGCGCTCAACCGGGATCTCGAAGAAGAGGCCCGGCGGCGGGGCAACGCGGAAGCCGCCTTCCGCGCCGGCGAGGAATACTACCGCACCCTCCTGGAGCGGCTGCCCGTGGGACTCGCCCTGTCCCGCATGGACGGCGAGCTGGTGTTCGTAAACGAGGCCTACGCGAACATGATTGGGCGATCGGTGGAGCAGACTCTGGGCCTGTCCTACTGGGAAATCACCCCGGAAGAATTTCGCGAACAGGAGCGGGACATCCTGGAGTCCTTGATTGCGACGGGCCACGCCGGGCCCTTTGAAAAGGAATATATTCACGCGGACGGACACCGCCTCCCGGTGAGACTCAACGCCATCCTCGTCGAACGGTCGGATGAAACCTTCATCTGGGCCTTCGCGGAAGACATCACCACGATACGCGACACCCAGCAGGCCCTCATGCGGCGGGAAGAGCAGTACCGTACCATTTTCGAGTCTATCCCCCTGGGCTTGATCATCAGCAATGCCGATGGCTCGACCGCCGAAATTAACCCGGCCGCGCACCGCATGCACGGCTTCACCCGCGAGGAATTTCTCGCGCTACGACCCGAAGAGTTCATCCACGCCTCCAGCCTCCACGACTTCGAGCGGTGCCGCCGGGAAGCCCTGGCCGGCGGAGGCTTCTTCGTCAAGGCCCGCGATCTGCGCAAGGATGGAAGCATCCTGGAGATCGAAGTGACCGGGGTGGCCTTCCGCCATCACGGGCTCGCCCAACATCTGGGCATCATTCAGGACGTGACGGATCGCGTGCGGGCGGAAGAGGCCCTGCTGCAGAGCGAAGAGAAATTTCGTACCATCGTGGAAACAACGAAGGAATGGATCTGGGAAATCGACTTGCAGGGGAGACACGTTTACTGCAATCCCGCCATCGAAGCCATTCTCGGGTACCCGGTGGAGGAGTTCCTGTGCATGGACGTCTTCAGTCTGGTGCACCCGGACGACGCGATACGGATTGCCGAGGCCCTGCCCGTGCACATGGAGCGTGCCGAGGGCTGGGAGAGCTGGGTACTGCGCTGGCGCCACCGAAACGGGAGCTGGCGCCACCTGGAGAGCAACGCCGCGCCGGTGCGCGACAGCGAAGGCAAGCTCCGCGGCTTCCGCGGCGTCGACCGGGATATCACGGACCGTATCGAATCCGAGCGACTGATCCGCGACTCCATGGACGCGCTGGCGCGCCACCAGGAACATCTGGAAGAATTGGTTCGCGAGCGCACGGCCGCGCTGGAAAAGGCCCAGGCCGACCTCCTGCGGAAGGAACGGCTGGCCACCCTCGGCCAGTTGATCGGCACGGTAAGCCACGAAATACGGAATCCCCTCGGCACCATTCGAGGCTCCGTGTTCAGCATCGATCAGATGCTCAAGAAGCAGGATTTCACACGGATAGGTCCGGTGCTGGCCCGGGCCGAGCGAAACATCGTCCGCTGCGACCGCATCATCGAAGAGCTGCTCGACTTCACCCGGACACGCAAACTGGAGCGACAGTCCACGCCCCTCGACCCCTGGCTCAAGGATGTGCTGGAAGACATCCCCCTCGCCGGTGATATGGTCTGCGATTTGCGGTTCGCCGCCAACGCCATGGTCCGCATCGACCGGGAGCATTTCCGCCGCGCCATCGTGAATCTGGTCAACAACGCCGCCCAGGCCATGGAAAACGGCGGGGGCGGCGGAAAGACCCTGCGAATCGAAACCGCGCGGACCGACACCGAAATCGAGATCGCTATTGCCGATCAGGGTGCGGGCATTGCGCCGGAACACATGGATAAAATCTTCGAGCCCCTCTTCAGCACCAAGGGTTTCGGCGTCGGCCTGGGGGTTCCCATCATTAAGGACATCGTGGACGCCCACGGCGGGCGCCTCCACTTCGAAAGCGCCCTGGGCCGGGGAACCACCGTGCGCATCTGGCTGCCCGCCGAATAGCGACCGGCACGGCTCGGGCTCCAGACTGCACACCCCAATCCGGTACACTACCCCCATGGATATCTTCTTCAACCTCTGGCTGGAACTCCCTTCATGAAGTACCCCGCTTTCTTCGCGCTCTATTCGGCCCTGCTACTCACATGCCTCCCCGCCCCCGCCGAAGGTGACTGGCCCGAGCCGCGACACAACGCCCACCTCACCGCACTGCAACCCACACCCGGCGCGATGACGCAAGCCCCCGTAGTGTTGGCGGAACATGACCTGGGACGTGGCCACGGAGTCATTACGCCGGTCGCCATCGAGGCGGGCCATCTGGGGCTATCCATCGTCGCCGGCGCCCTCTACTGCCACGATACCGCGGGCAACCTGCGGTGGTCTTCCCATCCCGCCGGACTCAACTTTGAGACGCTGGTGCGCGTGGCCGATCTCGATGGGGACGGAAACCGGGAAGTACTCCTCCAGGCCGGGCGACCGGCTACGCCCTATGCCGCCGCCGTGCTGTTGGACTTTGAAACCGGGGACCTGAAGTGGCGCTACGACGTGGAGCCCATGTCCTACCAATGGTACCTCTACGCCGGCAATTACCTGCCGGGCCGGAGCGACACGCAAATCTTCGTGGTCATGATGGGCTATCCGCCCGATCCCTTGAACGGCTACTGCGCCCTCTTTGCATTCGATGCGCCAGGCGCGTCGCCCGAGCAAATGTGGCGCTATGACTTCTCCGAATACACGTGCTTCCCCGTCTTCCTCCAGTCCGATATCGACGGGGACGGCGTTCTGGAGCTCGTCCTGGAAACCCACAGCCGCATGTGGTATCTCGATGCGACGACCGGCGCGTTAAAGCACTTCGCCAAGTGGGACGTGACCCCCGCCAACATGCGCAGCTACGGTCTCACGCGCTTCCTGGATCTTAATGGCGATGGTCGCGACGACTTTCTCTGCATCGCCAACTTCGCCCAGCACCACGAGGTACTGCTCAACAAGAACGGCGCCATGGAAATGGCGTGGCACCACGGCTGGCAGGAAAGCGTGACCACCGGGAAGGTGGCAACGACCTGGGCCGAGCCGCCCCAGGCCGATTTGGATGGCGACGGCGGTCTGGAGATCGTCGTGTCCATGTACAACAGCGAGGGCGAAAACGCCTGGCTCACGCGCGTCTACGATGCGCTCGATGGCACGCTGAAGTATCGTTTTCCCGGCGTGGTCGCGGTGCGCACCCAGGACCTCGACGGCGACGGGCGGTCTGAAATCCTGGGCAATGCCTCCACCGACCCAACCCGCAATCAACTCGATGGGGCCACGGTCCTTTCGGTGGCTGAGGGTGCGCTTACACTGCGCTGGGAAGACGCCGCGGCACAAGTGCTCCCCGACAACGGTGTGCCCGTAATCACTCGGGATGGACAAAGATTCAATCCCGCCCTTGATCCCTCGGGCACAATCAGTCTGGTCGCCGTTCCCCCCGCCGCGCCCCAAACACCCGGTCCGGATTTTTCCAAAATCCCCCCCATGCAGGGACCGTCGATGCCCCTGTTGCTCGCGGCGAATCTCGCCGGGGGCCCGGAAAACGAATTGCTGCTCTACAACGAGCCATCGGTCACCGTGCTGCGCCTGGAACAAGGCGCACTGGTCAACGTCGGCGGCTACGAATCCTCCTCCGCGCCCGTCATGGCGGATTTCAACGGGGACGGCCACCTCGATCTGGCCTTAACCACCGTATCGCCCACGGCCTTGCCTTCGGTCCGCGTAATCACGCCCGCACAGGAAGACACGGTGCTGTGGGAAAGCACTTTGCCCGAGCCCGGTCGCACGGGCCTGCCCCAGCCGCGCAAAGCCTATGCCCGCGCCATTCATCTGACGGGAAAGGCGACGCCGGACCTCTACTTCTGGGCGGGCACGCCCGTGGTGCGGAGCACGGGGCTCGACGGACTCACCGGCGCGCTGCTGTGGGACAAAGGCGAAGGGCCGAAGGAGCGATACTGGGGCCCCAGCGTGAATTTCGCGGCGGCCCAGGACTTCAATAACGACGGCAAAGAAGATCTCGTCTTCACGAACCCGGACTTCTATTGTGTGGCCGACGGCCCCACGGGCGAACCGCTCCACGGCCCCAATTTTCCACCGGACATCTTCAAACAGGCCAGCCAGGGGCTCTACACCTATCCCGCCATTCTCATGCGTAACGACGAAACGCCCGAGGTCTGCCTGGTCGGAGGCCATTATTTCCAGGGCGGCATGTCCATCAATGCGGATCCGTACTGGCACCAGATCATGTCGCCCGGCACCAATCGCACGGGCCATGAAGCCTTTTTAACGCTCGAAGACGGTTCCTGGGTTATGGGTTTCGGACGTCAGAACGGCAACTTCGCCTGCGTGGACGCACGAAGCGGCGCGGTGCGCTGGGAACTGCCCATCGAAGCTACTGTCTCCGATGTCATCAGCGGCGACGTGGACGGCGATGGCCGCTATGAATTTGTCTTCGGAACGAGCCACGGACAGATCATGGCCGTCGGCGATGGCGGCGCGGCGGCGCGCGTGGTATGGCGCACAGAGACCAACGCAGCCATGGGCACGCCCATACTGGCCGACCTGGATGGCGATGGCAAAGTGGAGCTGGCCTGCGCATCGAGTGACGGGCGGGTTCGTATATTCGGTGCGGCATCCGCGAAGGCCGTCGCATCGCACCCGAGGCTCTATTTCACTCCGCAGGAGCTGGCCCAGTTTCAGGCACGACGGAGCGAGGGCGCCTCGAAACTGATCTGGGACAACCTCATCGCTTCGGCGGAGTGGTGCCTCACGAAAACACCGCGCCAAGACTACATCGCGCCGGTCGCGGACGATCCCATCTATGAGAATCTCTATGATCGCTTCTACGCCATGATGATGGACATGGCCATCATGGAGCATCTGGCCTTCACGTATGGGCTGGGCGGCGATGCGAAGTACGGCGAGGCCGCGCGGGCCTGGACGCTGGCGAGCTGCCGCGCCTGGAAACCCGACGCCGACGCGGCGCCCGATGGCGGCAAGGCCTATGCCGTGCTGCGGCTCCTCAAGGGGGTGGCGGTGGCCTATGACCTGGCCTGGGATCGCTTCACACCGGAAGATCGCAACGAGATCGTGACCATGTTGCGCACCACGACGGACAACTACTACCGGAACTATTTCCGCACACCCGAAAAGGAAAGCGCCGATTTTCACACGCACCACGCCACGGTGGAGTTCGGTTCCCTGGGCGTGGTCGCGCTGGCCCTGCTGGACGAGGTGCCCGAGGCGCGGCAATGGATGGAATTTACCACGAAGAAATTCGAAGAGCACCTCCTGCCCATGGGCCTGGCGGAGGATGGTGCGCAGATTGAGGGAGCCACCTTCTGGGCTTCCACCATGCAGTATCGCCTCTTCTACATGGACGCCTTGCGACGCATCACGGGCAGAGACCTGTACCCGGCATTCAAGCAATACATGAAGGCCGATCTCGCCTACGCGCAGATCGCCGCACCGAAGGAACCGGGCTGGAGCGAAAACGACGAAACGGTTATCCTGTCGCCGTCCTACGGGCAACTCGACTACTACGCCCCCGTCTTACTCGCACTCGCGAAGGAGTACCGCGCTCCCCTCGCGCAACAGCTTGCCCTGTGGGACCTGACCCTCGGCACCCTTCAACAGACCCGCTACATCACACGAAAGGGCGAGCAGCTCCTCTTCGAGATGGGCGGTTACGCGGCCCTGTGGCACGACCCCTCGGTGGACGCGGACTCGGGCGGTGCGGCGCTCTCGTACCACTTTCCCTCCGTCGGCGAAGCCTATGCCCGAAGTGGATGGGAGGTCGGCGGCATCGTGGCGGGCCTCGGGAAGTCCGGCGAGACCATCATCCACGCGGGTGGCGCGGTCGTGCTGGCCACCAAAGCCGCCGGCGCCGCCGAGGATACGAAGACGGGAACCGTAACCCTCAACGAAGAGGGCAATGTCGCCACGCTCACGCGCGATCTGAACGGTATCACCACCACACTGTCCATCGAGCGGCCCGACCAGGCGACCCTTACGTGGAGCGGTCTTCTGGCCCCCGTCGAGTTTCACGCCCACCAGCTTCCCCAAGTGGAGGGAAACACCATGGCGTGGGAAAGCGGCGTGGAGCTGGAAATCTTCACGGGCGCGCTGGAAAGCCTGGACCCGACGGGATACGTGCCCGCGATCGTGGTAGGCATGGGCAAACTCCCGCTGGAGGATCCCCTCGCACATGCCTACCCCCTCGTGCGCGTCGCACCGAACGAAGGCGACGTGACGCTTCGTATTACACGCCGACGGTGACCGCGTGTTTCCGGAGCGGGGCTCGAGAATACCCTCAGCGGACCGCCATATCTTCGATCTCGTGGATCCGGCCGTCCCGCATCTGGAGAAATAGATTGTCCGACGAATCCAGGGGCTTCGTAAGGGTATATCGCAGTACCGTCGCACCCACCTGCTCCCGCGCGGGCATTTGGAGGAAATCCCGAATCGCTTTGGCCACTTCGGACTCCCGCCGCAGGGCATCGCTCGGCGCGACTTCCGCAATCTCCACCGAATAGACCTCGTGCTCGCCCCTCAAGCCCGGCACAATCGGAATAATGTCTTCCGCAAAAGCCGCCTGCTCGATACCCGTGGTGAAATAGGTTCCCCCCTGCGCGCGGCACTCCAGGGTCTTGTCGTCGACCCGCACCACCTCGGAGGGTGTGCCGCCCTGCGCGTCGATACTCGGATTCATCAGCATGATTCTGCGACGCGCGAAGGACTCGTCCAGCAACCGGGCCCCCGGCACGATGTTGGTATTCTGTGACCAGGGCACGTCAAAAATGTAGACGTTGGTGGCCGCCGGCTTCTCCCGGAGGATTCGGGCGAGATCCGTGGCCGCCGTCCGCGCTTCGAGGGAGCCAAGTCCAAAAAGAAGCGAGGAAACGAAGCCGTAGAGCACGCCGTAGCCCACAAGCACCTTGACGCCATGATTCGACACCTTGCGGGCCCAGGGGCGAGGCGACGCGTCAAGCGAATCCCGCAGGTACAGATAGGCGATGGGAACAACGAGCGAACACATATAGAAATAAACGGGATTGAAACCGATATTGAGCGTGGGCGCCAGCGCGAAGGCTATCCAGCACGCGAAGAAATAGCGAAAGGGCGATGGAAGCCAGCGCAGTATGGCGACGGCAAACACAACGGCAATCACCGGCATGATCCACAGCAGTGGCGCGCACCGCTCGAACAGACTTGGGACGATGAAGGTGGGCCACTGAAGAAACAGCGCCAGGGGCGCGTGGTAGATTCGCGAAATCAGGAAAGGCAGGAAATCCGGATCGGAGGGCTGGTGATAGTAGAACATCCCCTCCGGCGGCAGCGGGAAACCGCCGAGCGCGTAGTTTCGGATGACAAAGTAGGGCGCCAGCATGAGAAAGAGGGGCGAGATCACGGCAAACCGCCGCGCAAAGGCCGCCAGGCTCTTCTGCTGCGGCGGATAGAGGAAAAGCAGCGCCAGGGCGTGCCAGAAGGGCAGGATAACCGCCGATTCCTTGGAGCAGAGGGCAAGCAGATATGCGCCAAACGAAACGCCGTATTGCCAGGGTTTGCCCTGGGCGTAAAACCTGCCCATGAACATGATCGACAGGATCACCAGCGTCGCCGCAAGCAGTTCCGTCCGACCGGAAACCCAGGCCACGGTGAAAGAGTTCGGCACGAACACGGCAAACAGCAAGGCGGCCAGCAAACGTTTCCGACGATCAAACCCGAAGTCCGCCGTCCAGAAATAGAGCAGGGTCGTCACCGCGAAATGCAGGATGAGATTGGTGACGTGATAGCCCCCGCCCCAGGCGCCGAAAACCAGATATTCCAGCTTCATGATGGCCATATAGAGGGGACGGAAGAAATGAAGCTCAAACTGGGGAAAGTTGTAGGGCGTGTAGCCGTCGGTCATGTCCGCCGCGCCAAAGCGAAAGGAGTTCGCCAGTTCCGCGAGAGACCAGGGCGTTTCCCGTGCGCGCCGAAGCAGCATCAGATCATCGCTGACCAGTCCGCTGAACAGGGTGGGTGAATAGGAAACCAGAATGACCGACGCCAGAAGCAGCAGATCGCCCCTGGCCGTGCCTTCGCCGGAAAAACGGGTGCGAATCCAACTCATGATGGGTTACTCACTTGAATCGGGCTTCCGCCCTGCGTTGAAAAATCGGCCTCATTCAGAAAGGGTATTTCCTTCACCCCGTCCCGGGTGAGCTGGAGAAACAATCGGTCATTCGCGGCCAGCGGCGTCTTGAATCGGTAACGCAGCACCGCGATGCCGTTCTGACTCGCCGGGGGGATTCGGTAGTGATGTTTGATTCGCGTGAGGAAATCGGGCGCGCCATCGGCTTCCGCTTCGGCCTCGATCACTTCCATTTCGTAATCCGGGTGAATGGCCTTCATGCCCGGCGCGAAGCGTTCAAGGGGATAACCGATGAATCCCTCCTCCACGCCGATCTTCAGCAGCGCGCCGCCCTTGGGCCGGAGCTCGAAGGCATACGCGTCCACCTGCGTGATGTCGCAGGCCGCCGGGTCGAAGAGATTCTCCCGAATCGACAGCAGGTAGAAGTCCTTGTCGGCGTGCTCCTCGTACTTGAAGCGTATTGCGGGAACGAGGTCGAAGCCCGCCGGGGGAAGGTCCACAAAAAACACGGACCTCACCTCGGGCTTCGACGCGAGAATCTCGGCGGTCTCCCGTGCGGTTACGCGCGAAGGCTCCCCGATCACGTGGGCATTCACCGCCCCGCCGATGGCATTCAAGAGCCCGAAGCTCAGGGCGGACACGAGCAGCACCTTCGCCAGCTTCGGCTGCCACGAGACGGTGGCCGCGCGGTACTTGCGATACATGAAGACGTAAAACACCGCCATGACCGGCGAGCACAGGAAATAATAGATCGGGTTCAGTCCCATGGGCAGGGTAGGCGCGATGCACACCCCGATCCAGAAGAGCATGAAGAAGCGAAAAGGCGGGCGCGTCTCGCGGTACACCGCGACCAGCGTGACGATTGCGATTAATCCCGTGGCAATCGCCGTGGGCACGGAATACTGGATCAGCACCGGCGGCAGTAGTATGGGGAACTGATACACGAGGGTGAGGGCCGCGTGGATCAGCTTGCTGATGAGAAACTGTGTGAAACCGGGATCCAGCGGGTGGTGAAAGTAGAAGCCCTTGAGCGGCGGTGGAAACCCCCCGAGCATGGCCGATCGCAATGCGAAATAGGCCGGGACCATGAGCACGAAGGGTAACAGGGCAAGCAGGCGGACCTTGAGGCCGCCAGATTCGTCCCCCGAGGGACGGTACAGAAACAGGGCCGCAACCCCGTGGAGCAGGGGCAGCATGACGGCGTTCTCTTTGGAACCGAGCGCGAGCAGCCCGGCGATAAACGCGCCCACAAAAAACAATAGCTTCCGGTTGGCGTAAAAGCACCCCAGCCAAATCACAGACGCGAGAAGGAAAACATCCGCGATCAACTCCGTGCGGCTCGCGATCACGTTCACCGCCATCTGGTTCGGCGTGTAAAGAATGAAGAGCATCCCGAGCAGCATGCGGTCGCTTCGATTCAGGCCGAAGTCCCGCGCCCACCGCACGACAAGCAGCACCATGGCGATAAAGACAAGGATATTGGTGACGTGAAATCCGGGGGGCCAGTCGTTCCAGAGAGCGCTGTCGAGTTTGAGCGACGCCATAATCACCGGTCGAAAATACTGGAGACTGAAATGATTGAAGGGACCCGGAAGCCAGCCCGCGGTGTAGTCGGGGTGTTCCAGGCGGAAGGACGTGGCAAGCTCCGGAAAGGACCACGAGATGTGCCGCGCGTTTCGGATCAGGATCAGATCGTCCGTGAGTACATTGGAGGCCAGAGACGGGCCGAACGCCAGGATCGCAAGCCCCACCAGCAGGGCAATATCACGGAGCGTCATCCGTGTCTCTTCGCGTGTATCTTCAAGCATGCGATCAATTCCAGAATTCAAGTTGGGGAAAGGTCGGGCAAGGCGCCATCTCAAAGGTTGACGCCGTAGTCCTTGCAGAAGGCCTCGATGTCCCCCTTCTCAAAGGAATCCGGCCAGATCCGGAAAAAGCACTCCCACTGCTCGGGATAACGCCGGACAACTTCTTCAAAGTAACTCATGTACTGCTGGGCAAAGGCCTGGAGCCGCTCGTCTTCAGGCATCGTCCCGGCCTCGGGCGCCGAAAAGGGCGCGCCAAACTCCATCCGAAATCGTCGGGGCCCCGTCCAGACGCAAATGCCCGGCAGGGCAACGGGGTTGTAGCGGCACGCCAGCGTTGCCGGTCCACCTGGAACTAACGTTTCCCGGCCGAAATATTTCACCCGAATTCCCTTCGGCGAGGTGAGGTGATCTCCCGCCACAATCACGGTGCCACCCGACTTCAGGAGGGCCAGAAATCGGCGCAGCGAATCGCCCGGATTCGCCGACTCTCCTCCCTGGGCGTGATACGCCTTCTGGAGCGCCGCCTCGGTCGTCTCGTCGAAGATGCGCCGGGCCCCCCCAATCGAGGGATTGCCCAGACAGGGAAGAGCGAGCCCTGCCAGTATCCCATAGGAACCCACGTGGTGCGTGATCAGCAGGACGCCCCGGCCCTCGGCGATGGCGCGCTGGTAATGCTCCAGACCGACGACCTCCACATTGCTCTCGAAGAATGCCCGCGACAGACGGGGCAGCGTGAAAATGTCCACCCACTTACGGGAGAAGGTATTCCGGATGTTCTCATTCACCAGCCGCCTCAACGCTCCGGGCGGAACGCCGTCGCCCACCAGCATCGTGAGATTCCGGCGGACATGGCGCCGGATTTGGGGCGCGAAGAGCATGGCCCCCATGACGGCACTGGCGCCAAACCCGTAGACCACGCCAATGGGCATCCAGCGGGCGAAAACGAGGAGCGCAATGACAAGACGCCCGGCGAGAAAACCGACCACGCCGCCCTCCATCATCCCGCCATAGTCCCGCGACGGAGCGGCCTTGGGGGCCTTCCCTGAGAATCCCATCCCTTGTGCGCTCCAATAAGAAAGCCGCGGCCAGTTCCAGAAAGTGGTAGACAATTGCACGGGTACCGCGCACATTTGCGGCGGCGTCGCCATCGCGGAACGGAAAGCTATCCATCGGCTCCGTCCGCCGACCGTGGGCGAGAAAGGAACTCAGCCGGCGCCACCGGGAGATTACAAGTACCGCCGGGGGCAGAATCCTATACTTGTAATTCGGGCCAGCAGCGGCGAAGTAAGGCGGAATTATGCCACGGGGGGCGCGAGCGCTTCAAACCCGAGTCGGAAATCCCGACCTATTTCCAGCCCAGCGCAAGGTCGATTAACTGGCGGAGCCGGCCGCCGGGCACCGCAACCGACGCGCCCGGGGCGGGCGGGAAAAAAGGCACATAGGCGCCGTCCCGCCAGGAAACAAAACGCAGCGACGGGTCTTCAAGGGGCGTGTCGAATCGAAAGCGCACCTCCGATGGCACGCCTTCGCGGGTGGCGGCGATCACTTCGATCTCGAGTCCGTCCAGGGAAAAGCGGTCGCCCGCCTCAATGGGATCGGTGGCCGGCAGCCGGAAAATGTCGGCCCAGGGCGTCGTGAAATAGCCACCCTCCGGTCGCAGGATGATCGTGCGGGCGTCTTCCCGTTCGACGGTCAGATCTTCCATGCCGGAGTATAGCCACCACCAGTGCTGTACCAGGGGCTCGCCCCGCGAGGATCGGTGAATCGGCAGACTCGCCCCCAGAAGATCGTTGGGCGTGTTGATGGCCACCACCCGCGTCGATGCCGGTAGATCGACCGGGATCGAGGGGTTGGAGCCGTTCAGCACCCGGTTCATGATGCGGATATGCTGCGTGCCCGCAATCAGGCCCAGCGGAGCCACCACAAAGTGCGAAACGATAAGAAAGATTGCCAGCGGTGAACGAATCCGCCCGCGGAATCCCCCCGCCCGGCACGCGGACAGGTCGGCCAGCAGCATCGCCGAAAGCCCCAGCGCCCCAAAGGAAGAAAACATCATGAGCCGGTCCATCGGCAGCGTCGCGCAGCCGGGCACCGCCGCCAGCACCGATCCCACAAACATGAAGCGCGCCTCGGGACTCCGCCGCAACAACGGCAGCACCGCCCAGCCGAACACAAACAGAAATCCGATGGACAGCGCGAGCTGGACATGACTCCACGGCGCGGGGGTCAGGCTCCAGAGCATGGCGTCGGGCATGGCCAGAAGCCCCAGAAGGAGAACCGCCAGCCGTACGGGCAGACGCCAGAGAAATTCAGCCGGATCCGCCACCGGATCGATGTACAGCCCCGATCCTTCCGTGCCGTAGCCCAGGCTGGAATAGGCGATACGCCACAGTATCACCACGGCCAGGTAGGGCAGCAGGGCGGCGATGGCGCGGACATAGCCTGCCGGGCCGCGCTCGGGCCCCTGATGCGTTGGATCGAGAAAAAGCGCATAGGCCAGCAGATAGCCCCCCACGGACACCCCCGACTCGCCGCTGAGCAAGGCAAGCGCCAGCCACAGCGTCGAAAGCGCGCCGAAAAACCAGCCGGGGCGCCCCCCCGCCCGCGCCTTGCGCCAGCGGTCATGGGCGGCCAGCAGCAGCAGGCCAAAGAGCAGCGTCAGGATCGCGTTGCGCATGGCGAGCCAGGTAACGGGTATGGCGTGGCCCGAGTCGACGGCGAAGGCGATCGCGGCCAGGCCCGCCGCCCAGCGCGGTTCGATCAGCCGCCGGTAGAGCACCGTGGCGATGGCAATCAATATCCCGTAGAGCGCAAGGCTGTGGAGATGCATGGCCCATGCGTTTGCGCCGAAGAGGCGGTAGTCCACCCAACTGCTCAATGAGGAAATGGGACGCCAGAAATTGAGCTTCCAGCCTTCCACCGTCCACCAGGGCAGGAGACCCCGCTCCATGAGTTCATGACGATCCGCCGGATCCCCTTTGGAGAAGGAAAAGGTCTCAAGCGGGCCAAGTTCCTGGGTATCGAAACCCGGACTGCCCTTGAACACCATGAGGAAAAAATGATCGTCCTGCGCAAAGCCGATCCACACCGCCGGCAGGGTCAAGAGAAGCCCCAGAACCACCGCAACGACGCCCAGCTTCCTCGTCGACAGCCCCTGAAGCAAGTTCACGGACCGAATTGCGCTGTGCGGAATGCAACCGGCGCTTGGAGAAGCAGTTCCGGCCAGTTCCGGCGCCGAGGGTCTTGGCATGGATGGTTACCTGAGGTTGGGTACATTCGAATCGGTGCTGCCCCGCGCGAGGCGGCGTAAGTGAGCGGTGGCCGACCGTCTCACTCGGGGCCTGGAGTACGTGCGCCATACCCCTGTTCGCAACGGCTTGGGCGCATAGTATGGAGTTCCAAAACTTTCAAGTCAAGTGCTCGCCGCGACATAGCCCCGATCACGAGCCGGAAAATCACCTCGAACTTGTAACCGGCCCGCCCTTCCCCCTATCCTTCCCTTCTATCCAGAATGCCGACCCATTGATTTGGAAAGGACCACAACCCCATGTCCCCCCTCCTCCAACTGACCCGACGCGATTTCTTCCGCTCCGGAGCCGCGGCGAGCGCCCTCGCCATGACGGCGAATAGCTACGCGAAAACGCCGGGCGCAAACAACCGCCTGCGTATGGCCTTCATCGGCTGCGGCACCATCGCCACCCACCACCTGGAAAAGCTTATCCCCATCCGGGAAGAGGAAAACCTGGAGCTGGTCGCGGTGTGCGATGTATACAACAAGCGCGCACTGGACTTTCAGGGCAAAATCCAGGAAGCCGGGGGCAAAGCCAAGGTCTACAACGACTACCGGAAAATTCTGGAGCGCAAGGACATCGACTACGTCCTCATCGCCACCCCGGAGCACTCCCATTCCTACATCACCCTCGACGCCCTCGACGCGGGCAAGCACGTTTACGTCGAGAAGCCCATGACCCACGACATCAAGGAATCCCAGGAAGTCGTGCGCAAAGTGAACGAGACGGGCCTCAAGCTCCAGGTGGGCGTCCAGGGCATGGCCGACGACAGCTATTCCAGCGCCTTTGAAGCTATCAAGGCGGGCAAACTCGGCATGCTGGTCCAGGCCCAGATCGACTACGTGCGCAACTATGAAGGCCCCGGCCCCTGGCGGCGTGAGGGCGGCGACAGCGATGCGGCCAAACCCGCCGATCTCGATTGGGACGCCTGGCAAAAGCCCGCGCCGGTCCATGAATGGGATCCCCACCGCTACTACGAGTGGCGCTGCTATTCCGACTATTCCGGCGGCGTGGCGACGGATTTGTTTGTCCACCGCCTTACCCGCCTGATCAAGGCCTGCGGCCTCCAGTTCCCCGAGCGCGTCGTGGGCATGGGCGGCATCTACACCTGGAACGACGGCCGCGACCTCCCCGACAGCCTGGAGCTGCTGGCCGAATACCCCGCGATGGAAGGCATCACCAACGGCATGACGGTCCACGTCCTCGGCACCATGGCCAACGACGATGGCAACCCCCACTGCATCCGCGGCACGGACGCCACCCTGACCTTCACCAAAGACGGCTGGGAGATCAAGAGCGACGTGACCGCCGACAAGGACGCGATCATCGCGACCCACAAGAAGACCGGCGGCGAAGACGTCGATCCCCACCACCGCAACCACCACGCCGCCATCCGCGACGGCGCAGCCTTGAACTGCCCGGCGGAGCTCGGCCTCTACGGCGTCGTCGCGGTGCGCATGGGCAATCTCTCCTGGTTCAACAAGAAGATGATGGCCTGGGACAAGGAAAAGGAAGTGGTGACGCCGGCGTGAGCCCAGAGAAAGTGACCACCGAAGGCGGATACCAGCCGTCGGCCGCAATCAGTAGTTTTAGACACGGAGACACGGAGGCACGGAGAAACAAGAGTTTCAGAAGTACCGGTGCTGAGTTACGACACCCTTTTACCTTCGAGGTGACTTCTCAAATCTCTCTCCCGCATTCTGTTTTCTCAGTGCACGCCCTGATCCATGGTTATTTGATTGACCACGGGATTTACGGAATAGGCTACCCCTTGCCGACTTGCGCCTACTTAAACGGGTAGTTCAGGAATTCATACGCTTATCTGTGCGGATCTGTGTAGATCTGTGGGAGAACCTTTCTTTATTTCAATATCGCCTGAGGCACAGGCATTCCAGCACGGTCAGTACTCTCTTTTCCGTGAAATTCCGTGCCTTTCCGTGGTCAATCATATTCTTCAAAGGATTAACGCACACCCATGATCACTTCCCCCCTCCCCACCCGCCACACCGGCCCCGGCCTCGTCGATCTGCAGGTGAACGGCTACGCCGGCATCGACTTCAATGGTGCCGACGACGTCTTCACCCCTGAGACCTTTCACATGATCCGCGAGAAGATGAATTCGCGCGGCGTGCTTGTTTCCCTGCCGACCTACATCACCGCGTCCCCCGCGCGCCTCGAATCCAACTGCCGCGCCTACGCGAAACTGGTGGAAGCCGATGCCGAACTCGCGGCCGCCTTCCCAAAGCTCCACATCGAGGGCCCCTTCATCTCCTCCGTGGAAGGCCCGCGCGGTGCGCACCCGCTGGAGCACGCCATCAACCCCGCCGACGCGCCGGACCTCATGGCGCGCCTGCAGGAGGCCTCGGGCGGACGCCTGGGCATCATCACCCTCGCACCGGAATTGCCCGGCGCGCTCGATCTCATCGCATGGTGCCGCGACAACGGCATCGTATCCGCCGCAGGCCACACCAACGCCACGTCGGCCGAAATCCGTGCGGGCGCGGAGGCGGGCCTGGTCATGTCCACCCACCTGGGCAACGGCTCCCACCAGATGCTGCCGCGCATGGACAACTATATCCAAGCCCAGCTCGCGGAAGACGGCCTCTTCGCCAGCTTTATCGCCGACGGCCACCACGTGCCCTTTTTCACGCTGAAGAATTTCATCCGCGCCAAACGCTTCGAAAAAACCGTGCTCGTATCCGACGCGATCATGGCGGCGGACTGCGGGCCGGGCCGCTACCAGCTTGGGGATTTCGAGGTGGAAGTATCCGAGACCTTGCGCTGCACCAAAGTGGGCCACGCGGGACTCGCCGGCTCGGCATTGACCATGGATCTCGGCGTCATCAACACCGCGCTCCACACCGACGCCAACTTCGAAGAAGCCTGGACCATGGCCTCAACACGCCCCGCGCAACTCGTGGGCATACCCGTGCCCGCCGACATCACCGTGGAGGTGAGCGAAGCGGGATTCAGCCTCGCAGGGACAGCGTCGCCCTGCGATTAGGACGGGCGGAAGCTCCTCCGTGTGCGATGGACCGTCCAAGACGAGGGAAGACATCCGTAACTGGCGAGGCTGTCCTGTTGTCTGACGCCGTGCCCGCCGACATCACCGTGAACCTCGCCGTCGCGGCACAACCTCTGTGTCCGTTACACTTGCACCACGGGCATGGCGTTGAAAGTATAGGTTACTCTCGCTGGCAACAGGACAGCCCCGCCGGGTGTAGTGACTTTCACTCGGATAATTGGACTAATGGACACTCAGATTCTCCCACACGCCTCAGTCCCCGGGCGACGCTGTCCCCACCGGCCCCGGCAAGCGTTCCAGCTTATCCGGATTGCGCGTGACGTAGAAGGCCCGGATCTTTCCGTCCTCAATTTCCACCGAAAAAGCGGTCTCGGGACGCAACCCCGAATACACGATGATGCCCGGCGCGCCGTTGAGCCAGATCGCGCGATACGAAAACTCCGCCGGCCGAAAGCGCGTGTCCACGCCGATGAAAAAACGCGCGATCTTGTCCGCGCCCCGAATCGTGCGCCGCGCCGCGCTGGCCTTTCCGCCATGGTCGCTGTAGAGCGCCGCATCGTCCGCCAGCAGGTTCACCAGCACCTTCACCTCGCCATCGCGCACGGCCGACATGAAGGTATTCAGCAACTTATCCCGCGCGTCTTCCCGCGCCTCGAAGCGCAGCGCCGGGGCCTGCACCCGCTCCTTCGCGCGGCGCACGATCTGCCGACAGTTGTCCTCGCTCTTGCCGATGACATCGGCCACCTCGGGGTAGTCATAGTCGAAGACTTCCCGCAACAGGAAGGCCGCCCGCTCCACGGGATTGAGCCGCTCCAGCATCAGAAGAAAGGCCGTGGAGAGCGACTCCGCCAGGGCAATATTCTCCGGCGCGGATACCTCCTCCGTAGCCAGGGGCTCCGGCAGCCACTCGCCCACATAGGTCTCCCGCTGCTTTCGCGCGGAGCGCAGCAGGTCGATGCTCATGCGCGTGACCATGGTGCATAAAAAGGCCTGGGGGTTGTCCACCGTCGCGTGATCCACGCGCTCCCAGCGGATGTAGGCCTCCTGTACGATGTCTTCCGCATCGTGGACGCTGCCCAGCATGCGATAGGCAATGCCGAAGAGCAGTTTCCGGCGGCTGTTGAAGGTAGTGAGTGGATCCAAGGTTTGTTTTCTCGTGGTTGGGTCCGTCACGCCGGCGTTGCGGTCCGCACGGCACGCGGCCGCACCGCGCATAGCCCGTCGGACTCAATGCCCAGCGGCTTGTTCACCAGATTATAGAAGTGCTCGACGGCATTCGCCAGCGTAATCTCCACAATCTGCTCGTCGGTGTAATGCTTCTTCAATTCCGCAAACGTGGCGTCGGTGGCTTCGTGGCGCTCCGTCACCTCCGCCACATAGGCCAACGCCGCCCGCTCACCATCGGTAAAGATGGGATCGTTGGCGAAATCCGTTACGCGCCACACCTTCTCCAGCAGGGCAGGATCGCCGGCGGCAAAGGAGGCCGTTATGTCCACACAGAATCCGCACGCATTCCGATTGGCCGTGTACGACTGGATCAGCAGGAGAAGGCTCGGCGCAAGCCGGGATTCCCGGGTCATGTACTTCGTGATCGCCTGATACACGGGGATAATCGCGGGCACACGGGCGCTTACGACCTTGAAGGGCGTGACCACTTTGCCAAAGCGACGTTTACAAAAGGCATAGGCCAGTTTCATCTTCAGGCTGCGGGGTGTTTCGATGGGTTCAATTCGCATGGAAGGTCTCCTGAGGTTGTTTTCCATAGCCATGACGAGGCGGCGGACCGCTTTGTGACACCCGATCACGCCTCAAACTTGCACAACAGCCCCGGACTGGAGTAGGTTGGTGGCGTGGTGGACGGGCGGCTTGATGTGAGATTCCTGTGTTACGTCGGGCGTCGATACGCGCTCCATCGCCATTGCGCACGTTGTTCAAGTGCCACCAACCGGTTTCGAAGGGTTGTGCCTTATGCTTGGCTGGATGAAATCAAAGAAGCCCGATACCCCCGCGGCGGTCGCACCCCTGCCCACCGCCGCTCCGGCGCCCCGCCCGACCCAGACCCCCGCCCCGCGCCCCGCGGAGACCTCGAGTCATGCCCAGGCGCAAGTGAGTGCCAAGTCCCTGCCCGCCATCCTGCTGGAACAGGGCAAAGCGTCCCGCGAGCAACTCGAACGCGCCCTGGCCATCCAGAAGGAAACCGGCGCTTTCCTCGGCGAGATTCTGGTGGAGGAAGGTATTCTGGATGAGAAATCCCTCCTCTCCTTCCTCGCGAAGTTCTGCAAAATTCCTCACCTGAGCCTGCTGGACTACCTCATCGATGCCGAGGTGGCCGCCCTGGTGCCCAAGGAAGTCTGTCTCGAGTATCGCCTGATCCCCATCGACAAGCTCGGCAAGAACCTCACCATCGCCATGGTGAACCCGCTGAACACAAAGGCCCTCGAAGTGGTCCAGGCACACTGCCCCGACCTGCGCATCAAGCCGATTCTCTGCGCCCACAAACACTTCGAAACCGTCGTCGCAAAGGTGTTCGCCGAGGACCGCGGCGCGACAAGCGGCAGGGACCTCTCCTTGTCGAGCTTTGGCATCAGCCTTTCACCCGCGGAAAAGGCCGAATATGCGGCACGGCGCGCGGAAAGCGCCGCACTGGCCGCCGCGGAAGAAATACCCGCCGCCGCACCCGTCGACTCCCCCATGGACTTCGCGGAAAAAAAGATGACCGACAGCACCCACCACCGGGTGCGCTTCGCGGAAGAGGGCGGCCAGGAAGACCTGCCCGACACCCAGTCGGTTTTTGAAGGTGTCTTCCACGCCGCGCCCGCCACGGACGAAAGCACCGACGACGGTGACGCGGAATCGCCGGACAAGATCCTCAAAGAAGTGACCAACGCCATGATGGACAGCATGCGGGATACCTACGAAATCCTCGCGCGCCGCATGGACCTCTTCCGGGGCCTGGAGGCCGAGATGATCGCCAAGATCTTCGCCCGGGGCCTCACCGTGGAATACGAGGCGGGCGAAGTCATTTTCAAGAAAGGACAGGAGGGCGAATCCCTCTATCTCATCCTGAACGGCAACGTCACTATCGCCGACGATGGCCGCGAAATCGCCACGCTCAAACAGGGCGACATGTTCGGCGAGATGGCCCTCATCAGCCAGGGCAAGCGCAGCGCCGACGCCGTTGCCCTGAACGACGTGAGCCTGCTGGGGCTGAAGATGGACATCATCAACAACATCATGCCCCGCGACGTGTCCGTGCAGTTGCTGGTGAACATCATCCTGACCCTGAGCCGCAGGTTGCAGGAAGCCAATGCCCAGTAGGGACTGACGCGCCCCAGGAGGCCAAGTGGAGGGTAATCACCCCCACGCTTTATCTCGTTCCCACGGTCCTCCGTGGGAATGCATACCGTTCCGCTTCGCGGAACAAACTGCAGCGCCGACACTTGGGTCAATATCACCGTTGACGGGCAAGGCATCAGCCCGCCCTTATGCGATGGAAATCATCCAGGCCAATCTCCCACGCCATGTACCGCAGGAGCGGCACGGTATGCATTACCACGGGGGACCGTGGTAACGAGTGGGCAGTGGAATTTCGACCGTTCGCCAATCCCAGCCGTCAGCGCAACCCCTACGCCCCCTTCTGCTGTTCCTTCGCCCAGGCGTCTTTCAGGGTCACCGTGCGATTAAACACCGGCGCGCTGTGCTTGTGCTCTTTACTGTCGGCGCAATAATAGCCCAGCCGCTCAAACTGCACGCGCTCGCCCGCCTTCACCTGCGCGAGTGCGGGTTCCACCAGGCAATCCTTCGCGATCTCCAGGCTGTCCGGATTGATGTTCGTCGTCCAGTGCGCGCCCTTCTTCCCGCGATTCGGGTTTTCCTTGGTGAAGAGCAGGTTGTAGTTGCGCACCTCGGCGGGCTTGGCGTGTATGGCCGAAACCCAGTGCAGCGTGGACTTCACCTTGCGACCGTCGGGCGCGTCGCCGCCCCGGGTCGCCGGATCATACGTGCAACGCAACGCCGTGATCTCGCCCGTCGCCGGATCTTTGTCCACTCCCGTGCAGGTAATGAAATAGGCATAACGCAGGCGCACTTCCCGGCCCGGCGCCAGGCGGAAGAACTGCTTGGGAGGATTCTCCATGAAGTCCTCCCGCTCGATATAGAGCACCCGTGAAAAGGGCACGACACGCGACCCGGCTGAAGGATCTTCCGGGTTGTTCACCGCCTCCAATTCTTCTTCCTGCTCCTCGGGATAATTCTCGATGATGACCTTCAGCGGCTTCACCACCGCCATGAAGCGCGGCGCGGTCTTGTTCAATTCATCACGAACAAAATGCTCCAGCCACGCAAAATCCACCGTGCTGTCCGCCTTCGCCACACCCACGGCCTCGCAGAAGGCGCGAATCGCCTGCGGCGGATAGCCCCGGCGGCGCATGCCGGAGATGGTGGGCATGCGGGGGTCGTCCCAGCCCTCCACGTGCTTGTCCTGCACCAGCGTGAGCAGATTGCGCTTGCTCATCATGGTGAAGCTCAGGTTCAGGCGTGCAAACTCGATCTGCTGGGGATGGTGAATACCCAGCGCGTGGATATACCAGTCGTAGAGCGGGCGATGATCTTCAAATTCCAGCGTGCAGATCGAGTGAGTGATCCCCTCCAGCGAGTCCGACTGCCCGTGGGTGTAGTCGTACATCGGATAGATCTTCCACTTGCTGCCCGTGCGGTGGTGCTCCGCCTTCAAGATACGATACATGACCGGATCGCGCAGGTTCAGGTTCGCCGCCGCCATATCAATCTTCGCACGGAGCACACGGGTGCCCTCGTCAAACTCACCCGCGCCCATACGCGCGAAAAGGTCCAGATTCTCCTCCACGCTGCGATCACGGTAGGGGCTGTTCTTCCCCGGCTCCGTCAGCGTGCCGCGATACTCCTTCATCTCCTCGAAGGTCAGATCGCACACATAGGCCTTGCCTTCTTCAATAAGCTGGATGGCCCAGGCGTGAAGCTTGTCGAAATAGTCCGACGCGTAGTATTCGTGTTCGCCCCAGTCAAAGCCCAGCCAGCGCACGTCCTCTTTGATGGACTGCACGTATTCGTCCTCTTCCTTCGAGGGGTTCGTGTCGTCAAAGCGAAGGTGGCAGCGCCCCTGATAGCGCTCGGCCAGGCCAAAATTCAGACAGATCGACTTGGCGTGGCCGATATGCAGGTAACCATTGGGCTCCGGAGGGAAGCGGGTGACCACCTGGCCTCCATTTTTTCCCGTCGCGATATCTTCTTCGATGATATTGCGAATGAAATTGGAGACTTTGCGCTCTTCACTGGGTTCCGGGGTCTGGGGCGACGTCATCGGGGCACTTTCATGGAAATTGGGACTACGGTATCTATCCGGGGTGCGGGCAGGCAGCCCGAAGGGACTGGCCGGGCGGGAATCGCCGCAAAATAACACCCGCTGCGTAAGGCCTGTATTATCAGGGAGCAGCAAATACACAATCAAGTTGCGGCGACGGGACCGTCCCGAATGGCACTAACTTCACGGGATTGACCTTGAACAATCGAGGCCAACGGCGGGTGCCACCCATACACGGAGGAGCTTGCGACGGAGTTTATGGGTGCGGCGCCTACAAGCGAGCCAAGTTCGTCGCGAGGCAACGAAAAAGCAGCCGCCACGCTGGTATTCATGAGTGGCCAGGCAAAGCCGATGTCCCATCACCCACAAGCTGATGGCCGCCTGAGGCGGCCCGCGTGTGGGTGGCACCCTTGGAATCCTTTTTCTGCTCGGAAACCCTTAACTTAGTGCCATTCGGGACCGTCCCGCGTTCTCGTTTCTGCGCGGAACGAAACTGCGCAATCCCCAAAAAGGGCGACCGGAGCAGCCAGGGGGAAGCTGCTCCGGTCAATGCCGACTGGTGTCACTCAGCCGGCGCTGGATGGGCAAAACTTACTGAACCGGGGCCGGGGGGGCCGGCGGTGCAACCGGCGGCGCCTCGGGGGCAACGACCGGCGGAGCCGGGGGCGCGTCTACCGGGGCATTTTCAGGCAGCGGAGGCCCGGCGGGCGCGCCAGGACCTTCGGGACCCCGGGGCGGACGATTTGCAAAGCGCTTCTCGTGGAAGGCATTAAACTCGGCTTCCGTTATGCTTCCGTCGCCATCCGCGTCGAAATCCTTGAACGCCGGAGGGCCGCCCGCGCCACGGGGACCACGGGGTCCTTCCATGCCTTCGGGACCGGGGCCGAAATCGCCACGGGGCGGCGGACCCTGACGGAAATCACCACCGTCGCCCTGCGGGCCGCGCTTCATGCCCCGACCTTCGGGGCCACCGTCAAATTCACCGCGAGGCGGCGGACCCTGACGATACCCACCCTCGCCGCCTTCGGGGCCACGGGGAGGACCATAACCTTCGCGGTCGCCGCGGAACTCACCACGGGGTGGCGGACCCTGACGGAAGTCTTCGTCGCCCTGCGGTCCGCGCTTCATGGCCCGACCGTCGGGGCCACCATCAAATTCACCGCGGGGCGGCGGACCCTGACGATACCCACCCTCGCCGCCTTCGGGGCCACGGGGAGGACCATATCCTTCGCGGTCGCCACGGAACTCACCGCGGGGTGGCGGACCCTGACGATACCCACCCTCGCCCCCTTCGGGGCCACGGGGCGGGCCGTAGCCTTCGCGGTCGCCCTGGAGCGAGCCACGGGGCGGCGGCCCCTGGCGATCACCATGCTCACGACCTTCCGGTCCGCGCTCTTCGGGTCGGGCGAACTCCGCGTGACCATAGCCACCGCCGGGGCGCTCCCCATCCCGCCGCACTTCCGGGCGCGGATCTGGGGCCGCGTCCGGGCCGGGCCCCTCCTGGGCTCCCACCACGCCGCCCAGACCGACCAGGCCAAGCGCGCCGAGACCGCAGGCAAGAAACACCGCCGTCCGGATACCGCTCTTCTCAAAGAATCCTTTGCTGCTCATCTCGCTATCCTCCTGACTGTCAGGCGCGCCCTGTCGGCGTCCTGGGTTTCGATTCCGGGGGGGCTGCCCCATTCGGGCGACTCATCCGTCCTTCGTCTGGCCCAACTGTAGCGCCGAAACATAACAATTCTCGCCACGGCCACATTACAAGTTCGTAATCTTGGGCGGGTTTGAGTCACGAGCGCCAATTCAGTAGACTGGGTGGATGAGCAGGTAGTGTTTATGTTGCCGGCACGACCTGGCAGCCCGCGTTCGAGTTTTGCAATGGGCTGCTCGTGGCCGCAGACCGGCTGGAGACGGGTTAATCGCGGACCGCCGTCGTCCGCTGAAATGGAGAGGGACTTTTCTATGAGCAGGCTGAACAACTGTAACGTATTCGTGCGCCTCGGGTTGGCCATGGGCAAGAGCACGGCCGCAGCGCTGATGATCATGGCGCTGATGACCGGTTGCGGGGCAGACGGTGGCGACAACCAGGCACCGGACGCCGCCGCGCCAGAAGCACCCGCCGCCGAAAATGCCGCGCCCGAAGCACCCGCCGAAGAAATTAAAGTCGCCTACGTCACCAACGGCATCGATCCCTTCTGGACCATCGCCGCGGCGGGCGTCAAAGCGGCCGCCAAAGACTTCAACGTAAGCGCGGAAGTACTCATGCCCCCCAAGGGCATCGTCGACCAGAAACGCATGATTGAGACCGCCGTTTCAAACGGCATCGACGGCGTGGCCATCAGCCCCATCGACGCGGCCAACCAGGTGGGCTTCATCGACCAGATCTGCGGCGCCACCAATGTCATCACCCAGGATTCCGACGCCCCCGAATCCAAGCGACTCTGCTTCGTGGGGATGGACAATTACAAGGCGGGACGCGAAGCGGGCAAACTGATCAAGGAAGTCATTCCCGACGGCGGCAAGATCATGATTTTTGTGGGCCGCCTGGAGCAGTTGAACTCCCAGCAGCGCCGCCAGGGCATCATCGATGAACTGCTGGACGCCCCCATGCAGGACGGCGCGAATCTCAATGTCAGCCCGGCGGCGGAGGTCATCACCGGCGGCAAATACACCATCATCGGCACGCTGACCGACAACTTCGACTATGCCAAGGCAAAATCGAACGCGGAAGACACCATCGCCGCCAACGCCGATCTGGCCTGCATGGTGGGCCTCTTCGCCTACAACATCCCCAATTGCCTGAAGGCCGTCGAAGGCGCCGGAAAACTCGGCCAGATCAAGCTCGTGAGCTTTGACGAGGCCGACGACACGCTGGCGGGCATCGCCGCCGGCACCGTCCACGGTACCGTGAGCCAGCAGCCCTTCAAATACGGCTACGAGTCTGTACGCATCCTCGCGGCCCTGGCCCGGGGCGACCGCACCGTGCTCCCGGAGAACGGTGTGCTCGAAGTGCCCACGGTGGTCGTGCGCAAGGACAACGTGGAAGATTTCAAGACCAAGCTGGAAGAAATGAAGGCCCAGGGCGCCTGAACCGAGGCGATCTACCCGCCACCACGTTGGAGTGACCAAGAAGCATGCTGGAGTTCCTCGTGACATGCACCGACGCCGAAGGCAAACGGGAAACCATTCGCATTCAGGCGACTTCCTCCCGCGAGGCCGTCGAGAAGTGCGCCTCGCGCGGCTATACGGACATCACCCTGCACACGGATGACGCCGCCGCCGTCGCCGTCGCCACCATGCCCGCCGTGGATGACGAGGTGATGAAACCTTCGGATCTGGTCGAATTGCGGTCCCTGTCCAGCCTGGGATTCTTCTGGATGCTCTACGGAAAATCCTGGAACTTCCTCTGGTGGGCCCAGGCTCCCGCGCTGGCCTGGCTGGCCTACGGCGCATGGCGTGGAACGCCCATGACCTGGGTGGGGTGGCTCGCAAGTGCCGTGTTGCTTCTCCCGCCCGCCGTCGCGGCCTGGTTCGCCTTTTTCGGCCCCGCCCGAAAATACGACGCCATGCTGGAAGCCATGTGCTGGGGACGCTGGCAGGAAGTGCTCGATCGCGTCCCCGCGCTTCGTGGCGCCGTGCCCGACTTCGAACTCGACATGCGCTGCGCCTGCGCCCTCGTGGGCCTGGGCCGCTTCGACGAAGGCATGGCGCTGGTCCGCGCCCACGGAAACGACCCCGCCATGCCCCTGTGGATGTATCTCGGGCGCATGTCGGAGCTCTACGACCTCGCACAGCGCTATGACGAGGCCCTGCAATGCCATCGCGACGCCTGGGAAGACGCGCCGGATAATCCCACCGTCGTACTGGATTACGCCCTGGCCCTGCTCAAACAGGAACGGGAAACCGAACTGGCCATACGGCTCATCGGCGAGATCGAAAATCAGCCCAAGGCCGACTTGCTCGTCATGGTGCTGCCAATGCTCCACGGTATGGCCGCTTTAAACTCGGGGCGCGACAGCGAGGCATCCAACCGGCTGAAGGAAGCCGAAGGCAACCTGCGCCCCATGGCGAAGGGCTCGGCCCTCGTACGCTTTCTCGTCGATATGGCCCGCACCTACCGCGCCATCGCCCTCGCCAGACTCGGGCGGGGTACCGAAGCCGACCGGCTCTTTGCCGTCGTGCGGCCCCGGCTGGAGGCCATGAACTACACGCGCCTGCTCGAACGCTATCGCGGCGCCCGGGGCCCGGAAGGCAAACACACATGACCGATCCCGGGCCCCTGCTTCGCGTTTCCAATCTGTGCAAACACTTTCCCGGCGTCAAGGCGCTCGACGGCGTCTCCCTCGACCTCTATCCCGGCGAAGTCCTCGCCGTAATCGGCGAGAATGGCGCGGGCAAGAGCACGCTTATGAAGATCCTCGCCGGCATCCAGCGGCCCGACAGCGGCGCAATCCATATGGACGGAAAGCCCGTGCAGATTGATTCCATCCGGGACGCCACCGCGCTGGGCATTTCCCTGATTCATCAGGAGTTGAACCTGGCCGACAATCTCGACGTCGGTTCCAACATTTTCCTCGGCCGCGAGCCCCATCGCTGGGGCGTTGTCCGGCGCGCCGCCATACATCGCGACGCGGCGGAGTACCTGCGGCGTGTAGGCCTGAACTGCTCGCCGCGCACCCTGGTAAGCCGACTTTCCGTCGGCCAGCAACAGATGGTGGAAATCGCCAAGGCCCTCTCCGTCCAGAGCCGCATTCTCATCATGGACGAGCCCACCTCCAGCCTGTCGCAGCACGAAACAGACCACCTCTACAAGGTCATCCGCGATCTGCGCGCACAGGGAGCCAGCATCATCTATATCTCCCACCGCCTGGGCGAAGTAACGGAACTCGCCGACCGCGTGGAGGTCCTGCGAGACGGCAGGAACGCCGGCGCCCTGGCGAAAGAAGAGATCGGCCACGACCGCATGGTCAAGCTCATGGTCGGGCGCGAATTCTCTACCGACCGCGAATACAAGACCCGCGCGCTGGGCGAAGAAGTCCTCCGCGTTGGCGATCTCGCCACGCCGGCCTATCCCGCGCGCCGCGTGTCCTTCTCCGTCCGCGCGGGCGAAATTGTGGGCGTCGGCGGACTCGTGGGCGCGGGCCGCTCGGAGTTGCTCCAGACCCTCTTCGGCGTCACGCCGCCTCTGGCGGGCCAGGTAACCGTGGCGGGCAAGCCCGTAAGTCTGAACAGCCCCATCGACGCCATACGCGAGGGCATGGCCCTGGTCCCGGAAGACCGCAAGCAGCAGGGGCTCATCCTGGAGATGGCCGTGCGCGCCAATTGCAGTCTGGCCAGCCTCAAGCGCGATCAACGCAAAGGTCTGCTCAACCGTGCGAAAGAGTGCGCCATCAGTCGCGAAATGGTCGAGGCCCTGCGCATCAAGACGCCGAGCGACCGCCAGATCGTGCAATTGCTCTCCGGCGGCAACCAGCAGAAAGTCGTACTCGGCAAGTGGCTCGCCATGAAGCCCCGTATCCTGTTGCTGGACGAGCCGACGCGCGGTATCGACGTGGGCGCGAAGCGGGAAATTTATCAACTCATGGAACGTCTCGCCGAAGAGGGCGTGGCGATTATTTTTGTCTCCAGCGAGATGGAGGAAATCCTCCACCTGCCGGACCGCGCCCTGATCATGCACGAAGGCGCCCTCACCGGCGAACTCGCCCACGGCGAATTGAACGAAGAAGCCGTAATGCACCTGGCCACGGGAAGCCCGAAAGTCGCGTGATACCGCACCGTGAGATTCCGCGGCGCCGTTCAAAAACAAGAGAACAACTGAACCACGAATGAACCTGAATTCACACGAATAAGAAACTGGGGCCCGACCCATAGAATCGATATTTTGGAAGGCTCGCACCTTGGCCTCCAGCAAACAGAAAAAGTGTTTAGTCTCAAAGAACCCAGGAGACGCAGAGGCCAACCTGTTATCGTTCAAATTGCGTCCTATGGGGTTAAATATTTCCAGGGAGAGTTCTCCGTGAAATTCCGTGCAGTTCCGTGGTCAATCCGTGGCTGTTGACCACGGAAGAGCACGGATATTCACGGAAACGATCATGTTCCATACTCTGCAGGAAGGCCTCGTTCGTAAAGATTAACCGCAACTGGATATTCGCGTTCATTCGCGGTTTAAATCTCTTGTGTCTTATTTCTTCATCAATTTGCGAGAATCTGCGCAAATTTGCAGTTCGGTTCTTTGGTTGCGGCCCAATGGCGCGCGTAATTAGCACATATATTACGACTCCGGAGTACACATGAAAAAAACACTGGGCATCCTCGGCCTCTTGATTGTCGTCTGCCTGTTCACGGCGGCCAACAGCCCCAACTTTCTCTCCGCCTACAACATGCAGAACACCTTCCGCTGGATCGGCCTCTTCGGCATTATCGGCGTGGGCGTGTCACTCGTCATTGTGACCGGCGGCATCGATCTTTCCATCGGCTCCGTCGTCGGCCTCTCCGGTTCACTCCTCGCATTCCTGCTCACGACCAAAGGGCTCTCCCCCTGGCTCGTTATCCCCATGATCCTCATCGGCTCCGCCGGCATCGGACTCGTACACGGACTCCTGATCACCAAGGTAAGGCTCCAGCCCTTCGTGGTCACGCTGTGCAGCCTGCTCTTCTGTCGCGGCATCGCACGCTACATGACCGGCGACCAGAGCGTGGGCTTCGGCTCCGATTTCAAAGGGCTCCGATTTCTATCCGACGGCGCGCTGCCCATCACCGGCACATTCTCCCTCCCCGTACCCTTCATCAACATGATCTTCGTCGCACTCGCCGCCGGGTTCCTCCTCCAATACACCATCTACGGACGCTACCTCTTCGCCCTCGGCCGCAATGAAGAAGCCGCGCGCTACAGCGGGATTAACACTGCCAGAGTCACGGTCGCCGCCTATGTCTTCTGCTCCCTCTGCGCGGGCTTCAGCGGCATCGTCTTCGCCCTCGATCTCAACACCGTGCAACCCGCCGGCATGGGCGAGTTCTACGAGCTCTACGCCATCGCCGCCGCCGTCCTCGGCGGCTTCAGCCTCCGCGGCGGCGAAGGCGCGATCCTCGGCGTCATCATCGGCACCGCCGTGCTCCGCGTCCTCCAGAACGCCATCACCATCCTGGGCTTCCCCTCGGAGTTGGAGTTCGCCATCATCGGCGCAGTCCTCCTCGCCGGCGTGATTGCCGACGAATTCTTCAAACGATTTATGGCGAAGAAGCGGGCGAGAGTCGCAATTTGATGGGACCATTGAACTAGTTCCAATCAACGTGGGACGAGTATTTTTGCACTCGTGCTATAGACATGCATGGAACAACCTGTTGTTTACCCATGAGGGTCGCGACGCGGTTTTATTCGACCTGAAAGGCCAATGCGGCTTCCAGTTCGCCGCGGCGAACTGAAAGCTGCACTGCCCCTTCGGGGCGGAAACGGTATACTGATCGCGCCAGACCTACAAGACCCACAAGACCCACAAGACCCACAAGACCCACAAGACCCACAAGACCCACAAGACCCAAAAGACCCACAAGACCCAAAAGACCCATAAGACCCATAAGACCCATAAGACCCATAAGACCCATAAGACCCATAAGACCCATAAGACCCATAAGACCCACAAGACCCATAAGACCCATAAGACCCATAAGACCCATAAGACCCATAAGACCCATAAGACCCATAAGACCCATAAGACCCATAAGACCCATAAGACCCATAAGACCCATAAGACCCATAAGACCCATAAGACCCATAAGACCCATAAGACCCATAAGACCCATAAGACCCATAAGACCCATAAGACCCCATGGAGGCCCATCGCCATGAATCCAAACCACAGCCGCCGCGCCTTCCTGCGCCACACCACCCTCGGTACCCTGGCCCTCGCAGGCCTCACCGCGGCCCGCGCCCAGGACGCCCCCGCGCAGCGCCCCAACATTGTCTGGATCTATAGCGACGACCACGCCCAGGCCGCCGTAAGCGCCTATGGCGGACGCCTCGCCGAGATCGCGCCGACACCGAACATCGACCGCATCGCCGGCGGCGGCGTGCGCTTCAACAACAGCTTCGTCACCAATTCCATCTGCGGGCCATGCCGCGCCGTGATCCTCACCGGCAAACACAGTCACCTCAATGGCTTCCGCGACAACGCAAGCACCTTCGATGGCGCGCAGCAGACCTTCCCGAAGCTGCTGCAACAGAACGGCTATCAAACCGCCCTCTTTGGCAAGTGGCACCTGGTATCCGAGCCCACCGGCTTCGACGCCTGGGAGGTGCTTCCCGGCCAGGGCCACTACTACAATCCCGATTTCATCACCCCGTCGGGCAAAATCCGGGAACCGGGCTACGTCACCGACATCACGACCGACAAGGCGTTGAACTGGCTGGAGGCGGAGCGCGACCAAAGCAAGCCCTTCATGCTGATGATTCAGCACAAGGCGCCACACCGCGAATGGGAGCCCGGCCCGAAGCACCTTAGCCTCTTCGAAGACGTGGAATTCCCCGAGCCGGACAACCTCTTTGACACCTATGAAAACCGGGGCTCCGCCGCGAAGTTGCAGGACATGTCCATCGAGAAGACCATGACCCTCGATTCGGATTTGAAGGTCTGGCCCGACAATGCGGAGTCCGACCCGAAATTGAAGGGCCGCTGGAATAACGCCATCGGCCGCATGAACCCCGAGCAGCGCGCCGCGTGGGACGCCGTCTATGGACCCCGAAACAAAGCCTTCCGCGAGGCCAACCTGTCGGGCAAGGATCTCGTGCGCTGGAAGTATCAGCAGTATATGAAGGACTACCTGCGCTGCGTGCGCGCCGTGGACGACAACGTGGGCCGCGTGCTGGATTATCTCAAGGAAAAGGGCCTGGACCGGAATACCATTGTGTTTTATTCCTCAGACCAGAGCTTCTACCTGGGCGAGCACGGCTGGTTCGACAAACGCTTCATGTACGAAGAATCCCTGCGCACGCCGCTCCTCGCCATGGGCCCCGGCATCGCGCCCGGCTCCACCTGCGACGCCATGGTGCAAAACCTCGACATGGCCCAGACCTTTCTCGCCCTGACGGGCACCCCCGATCCCGGCGACATGCAGGGGGCCAGCCTGGCCCCCCTCCTTCAAGGAGAGCAACCCGCCGCATGGCGCGACGCCCTCTACTATCATTACTACGAGGGTGAGGGAAAGGTGCACAACGTCTACCGCCACTACGGCGTGCGCACCGAGCGCTTCAAGCTGATCCACTTCCACACCTTGAACGAGTGGGAGTTCTACGACCTGAAAACCGACCCCGCCGAGATGCAAAACCAGTACGGCAACCCCGAATACGCGGAGACGATTAAAGCACTCACCGAGAAACTGGCGGTGCTCCGCGCCCAATATTCCGTGCCAGAGAGCGAAGGGATTTAGTAACCACCGGTAGAACCAGTGGTATGAGGAAGGCCCCTGAAAGCGGCCGGTCAGTCCAGGTAAACGTTCTGTTCGCCAAGTCCTATGGGGCTCATCCAGGTGAAGCGCGGGTCGAGATTTCCGGACCACTTCTCCGGACCCCGGCCTTGCTAATCCGCGAAGCGGATGACAGTCAATCGCCTGGAGCGTAAGCCCCAGGAACCTTGGCAACGTACCGATGAATCCGCGAAGCGGATGGCAGATTAGCGCCTTCTTGCGCCACCATCCGCTTCGCGGATTCAAACGAATGGCGAATCGTCAACCCGGGGCTTACGCCCCAAACAATGTAGAGGCGGAACCTGATGGATTCTCACCGGCTGAGCCGGCGGATTAGCTCGGACTTGGTCTGTTTACCAAAATAGAACAGTCCCGGTTTGGGCTTGAATTTGCGCGATCAAATCGTCATTCTTAGGCCAGCGGACACCCGGGCAGCGTGCGGGTGTTCAAACGAGAGGGACCGCGTGCGAAGCGGCCCCCTTCGTACAGGTGCGATTTGAAAACCGCAGGCGAGAGATTCGTAGAGGGGTTGGAGAGATGGCGGAAACGCAACCTTTGTTTGTTGTCGGGCTGGGAGAAGTGCAGTGGGATGTATTGCCGGATGGCCGGCAACTGGGCGGGGCACCCGCCAACGTCGTATATCATGCACAGGCCCTCGGCGCAAAGGGTGTCATCGCGTCCAGTGTGGGACAGGACAGCGCCGGTCGCGAATTGCTCGACGCCATGTCCCAGGCCGGATTGTCCATCGGCGTGGTCCATCTGGATGCGGCCCGACCCACCGCCGAGGTGAGGATTGAACTGGACAGCCACGGCACACCGACCTACGAGGTGCCCGATCTCGCCGCCTGGGACAACCTGCCCTTCCGCACGGAGTGCGTGAAACTGGCCCGCAAGGCCGACGCCATCTGCTTCGGTACCCTCGCATCACGCAATCCCGACAGCCGGGGCTGCATCCTTCAGTTTCTCGAATCCGTCATGCCCGGTTGCCTGCGGGTGCTCGACGTCAACCTCCGGCAGAAGGTCTACTCACGCACCCTGATACAGGACCTGCTCGAACACGCGGAAGTACTCAAGCTGAACGAGGATGAATTGCCCGTCGTTTCGTCCCTCCTGAACATCGGCGGCTCCACCAAAGAACGCATGGAATCGTTGATGGACAAGTTTGCCCTCGGCGCCGTCGCCGTCACCCGAGGCGCGCGCGGCAGCGTCCTCATGACGCCGGACCACCTCGAAGTCCACCACGGCGTACGCGCGGAGGCCGTAGAGAATACCCTGGGCGCGAGCGACGCCTTCACCGCCACGCTCGTCATGGGGCTGCTTCAGGGCTGGCCGCTCGGGGAAATCAGCGAGCGGGCCAACGAGCTTGCGAGCCACGTATGCACGTCGCGCTCGTCCATGCCCCACCGCGCCTCCCACGCCCGGTTCGCCTTCGAGCCCGCCGCGGAACTATACCCGCGCCTCGGGCAATTCGAGTACGAATAGTACCCATCCCTCCGGAGCATCCGCCAGCCAGAGTTTGCCATGGTGCGATCGCACTATCTCCCGCGCCAGGCTCAACCCCAGCCCCAGACCATCCACCTCGCGCGAGTGGGCCGGGTCGCCGCGATAGAAACGGTGAAACACGCGCTTCCGGTCTTCCGCCGCAATCCCCCGGCTCGTGTTGGCCACCGTAAGGCGCACCTTGCCCGCCTGGCGAAAGAGGCTGAAATGAATCTTGCCCTGGGGCACATTGTACTTGATGGCGTTATTCACCAGATTCTGAACCGCCTGCTGCAACAGGGCCGCATCGGCCTCGACCACAATTCCCGGGCTCAGCTCGCTCTTCACCTCCAACTCGGGCGCCAGAATCTCCACATCCTCGATTATCGACTCCACGAAACTATCCAGCGCCACCGGAGCCAGGGTGACCTTGAGTCGCCCCGCATCGGCCAGAGACAGGAGCAACAGGCGGCGAATTATGACCGTGAGCCGCTGCACTTCCTCCAGCAACTGCCCCAGCTTCTGCTGCAACGGGGAACCGGGCGGGGCCTCCTGCAAGGCCTGGTTGAGCTGGCCCTGAAGAATGGTCAATGGCGTCTTCAATTCGTGGGCCGCATCCGCGCTGAAGCGCGTGGCCTGCTTGAAACTGCGATCAAGGCGCTCAAGCATGCTGTTGAAAACGCGGTTCAACCGATCAAACTCCTCCGAGGAGCCCTGCTCCGGAAGCCGCCGCTCCAATTCCTGCGCCGTGATGGATTCCGCCGCAGCGATAAGCGCATTGACCGGCTTCAGGGCGCGTTGCGCAAGAAACCAGCCCCCCGCGCCGATAGCCACCATGGCCAGAGCAAAAATAGCGAGAAAGGTGTCGCGGAGCGCCCCGGTTTCCGCAAAAAAAGGCTCCAGATCCGCCGCAATTACCAGAATGTCGCGCGGCGAGGCCAGCACCGCCACCCGCCAGGACCGGTCGCCCGCGGTGCGCGTCTGAAAAAGCAACTCCTTGACCGGAAATCGCTCCGATGGCCAGGAGCGGGGCCCCTGACCCTGCCGGTATCCCGAAGCGCGCTCCGGGCCGTCGCCCAGACCGAATCCCGGAACCGGAGCCGGTACCGAAGCCTCAGGCGCGCGGGGCGGATTCCCCCCTGCTGGCGGCTCGCCCCGCTCCGGTCGCATAAACTCCGGCGGACCATCCGGCGGGCCGAAGCCGTTGAAATCGGGTGGACCGTCGAGCGGCCCGGGCGGCCCCCTGAAATCGGGTGAACGAAAAAAATCCGGCTCCATCGGAGGCACCGCATCCAGCGCTACGGCGTCGAGTATCGTGCCGGAAGCCAGCGCTGCGGGCCAGGTCGCGCTGCGGCGACGCTCTTCCCCGTCCCGGCCGACAACCACAAACGCAAAGGCACGGGATGGGTCCAGGCTTGAAAGATACTGGAGTGAATCCTCAAAAGCGCCCCAGCCGCCATCGCGTCGGGGCGATGCGAGTTGATTGCGCGCCAGGGCTTTCATCTCCCCATCCAGCCGCTCCAGACCGGTGAGACCGTGCAGCAAGTGCCACGTTCGCCAGCCAAACCCGAGCAGGATCGCCCCCGAGATGGACACGGAAAGGAGCATGATGCGCATCCGGAAGGACCGGGGCGCGAAAGCCAGCTTCATTCCCCTTCCTTCCGCACCCGATAGCCCACACCCCGTATGGTCTCGATGAACGCGCCGTCGCCGCCGAGCTTCTTCCGGAGGCGCTGAATGTGCACATCCACCAGATTCGTGTTCGGATCAAAATCGTAGCCCCAGACATGCTCGATCATCTGGGTGCGCGTGTACACGCGGCCGGGGCTGCGCATGAGGTATTCCAACAGGCTGAATTCCCGGGCCGTGAGCTTGACCACCACTCCGGCGGATTTCACCTCCCGCGTAATCAGATTGATGGTCACCTCCCCCGAACGGAGCAAACTCACGCCTTCGTCCGACGCGCGGCGCCTCACGGCGTGCAGCCGCGCCGCCAGCTCCTCCACATAGAAAGGCTTCGTCAGGTAGTCGTCCGCACCGGTATTGAGCCCTTCGATGCGCTCGTCCAGCTCGGAACGGGCCGTCAACAGGATCACGGGCGTGCCGTGCCCCTTCTTCCGGAACTGCTTCAGAATGCTCAGACCATCGCGGCCCGGGAGCATGATATCCAGCACAACCGCATCGTAGGGCTGGGAAAGCATGAGCCCCAGGGCCTCATCGCCATGTGCGCAATGCTCCACCAGAAAGCCCTGCTCGGTCAGGCCTTTCTTCGCGAAATCGGCAATCTGTTTTTCATCTTCAACGAGGAGAATCTTCATGGCGGAAGTATATCACGCGCCGGGGGCGCGAACGACAGAGCCTCCGAGCGCCCCTCCCCCTCGGGTCGTATCCTTTATTCCCGCCCGCCGAATTGCCATGGCCAATCCGGTGAATGTATGTTAGTATCGAATGAGCTTCGACCTGAAACGCCTTGGGCGCGTTGCCGGGGGCAGTGGGTCAATTGTGCAGTAACAGGAGGATGGGCAAATGGCATCAATTCGGGTTACAGGTATTCAGATGGCGGTGGGCGCGACCAAAGGAGAGAATCTGCCCAAAATACTGGAGCACATCAAAAACAGCGACTGCGACATCATCGTTTTCCCCGAAATGAGTCTCACGGGGTACAACAACGACTTCAGCGACACGAAGACGCTGGAGGCCTGGCAGCAGATCGCCACCGCGTGCCGCCAGTCCTATGTGGCGGCCATCATCGGCACCGGCGCCCGCGCGGATGGACACACCTACATCCAGTCGCGAATCTATACGGACCACGGCGAACTCCTCGGCACCCAGGAGAAGCTGATTCCCACCGAAAAAGACCGCGCCTGGTGCCGTCCCGGCGAGGAACTCCGGGTCTTCAATTACCGCGACCTGGACTTCGGCTGCCTCATCTGCAATGACCTCTGGGTCACGCCCGGCCTGGGGACCTACCCCGATCACCGCCTGTCCCATCAGTTGCGCCAGAAGGGCGCCCAGGTTATTTTCCACAGCGTCAATTCCGGGTGCGACCCCTTCTACACCGAATTCCACATGGCCAACTTGAAGCTTCGCGCGCGGGAAAGCGCGCGCCACATCATCACGGTGAACGCGGCCAGCTTGAACGGCCCCATCAACTCGCCCAGCGGCGTCGTTTCGCCCGAAGGCGAGTGGCTCGTGCGCTGCAACCCCCAGGGTGAGCAAAGCTTCACCTTCGAGATCGACCCCGACACCTTGTAGAATAGTCTGGCGTCTGGAGTCCGAAGGAGAATGGTTTCGCGTCATTGGCGCTCCAATTCATCCCCTCGGATCGGTCCGATCCCTCTGATCGGGCCGATCTGAACTCCAGACGCCAGCCCCCCCCCTCCAGACTGGACTTTCCATGCCCCAAATCAGTGCCGTGCTTATCGTAAAAAACGAAGCGCCCCGACTCGCTTCGTGCCTGGAGGCCCTTCGCAACCTGGCCGATGAGATCATCGTGGCCGACACAGGCTCTTCCGACGACACCCTGGCGCTCGCCCGCCAGTTCACGCCCCACTGCCATGAAATCCCCTGGGAAAACGACTTCGCCGCGGCGCGCAATCGCGCCATCGCCTTCGCAAAAGGGCCCTGGATCCTCTCCATCGACGCGGATGAAGTCGTGGCGGATCCCGAACGCGCGCGCGACCTCCTGGAAGAATTCATCCACCACCAACCGGCCGGCGCGACCGGCACGATCCAGCACCGCAGCCCCACCGGCACCGGCGCGAACCAGACCATTGTTACGGGCACCGTGGAACGCTTCTTCGAAAAAGCGGCCTATCGATTCAGCGGCATCATCCACGAGCAACTCGTGGCAATCAACGGACCGCGCGGCCCCGTCGCCTCCACCGGCGTCGTGGTGGCCCACTCGGGTTATGAGCATCGCGAAGAAGACCCCGACCATAAAGGGCTCCGCAATCTGCCCCTGCTCCGGCAGGCCGCCACCACCCACCCGGGCGACGCCTATTACCCCTATCAGCTTGGACGCACTCTCTTCACGTTAAAGCGCTACCCCGAAGCCATTGCGGCATTCGAAGCGGCCCTGCGCGACATCGATTTCGCGCAGACCGCGCCCGCATACCGAAATGGCGCGCCCGTCGGCCGCGAGACCCTCACCACGCTCCTCACCAGCCTGACCTACGCCCTCGCCAATTCCGGGCGCCTGAACGACGCCGAAAACCTGCTTACGGATCACATAGCCCTCAACCACCACGGCACCCACTGGGCCGATTTCTACCACGCCTGCGGCTACGTCGCCCTCATGCTCGGGGATATCGAGCGGGCAAAGGCCGCCTACACCGAGTCCATGCGCCGCGGCCCGGTCCGCGAGGACGTCGCCGGCACGGGAAGCTACGCAAGCGCCTACCACCTCGGCCTGCTGGCCGAGGCGGAGGGAGACCTCCCCGGCGCCATCGGACACTACGCCACCGCGCTCCAGTTTAAACCCGACCACCGGGTCACCCTCGACCGCTACATCGACTTCATGGTCGAGCAGCAGTTCGGCGTCGCCCCCAACATCCAGGCGCACGCCAGCCCCGAGGCCTTTCACGCCGCCGCCCTGCGACGGCTCAAGTCGCGCCTGGAGGCCGATGACAAGACCGGCGCGGATTTCCTCATCACCACCATCGGCCTGCTGACCTTCACCAACAAACGCTTCGCCAATGACCTCCTGGAGCAATGCCAGCAACTCCGGATGCGGTACGGGCAAGCTTGATGAAGGGCGCATAAGCCCCACAAAAAGAGACGCCACAGCCCCACAGCCCCACAGCCCCAAAGCCCCACAGCCCCAAAGACCAAAAGACCAAAAGACCAAAAGACCAAAAGACCCATAAGACCCAAAAGACCCAAAGACCCAAAAGACCCAAAAGACCCATAAGACCCATAAGACCCATAAGACCCATAAGACCCATAAGACCCATAAGACCCATAAGACCCATAAGACCCACAACCACCAGGAACCCCCCATGACCTCCTTCCAGCTCACCAACAAAGTCATCCTCGTCAACGGCGGCAGCCGCGGTATCGGCGAGGCCTTCGCCCGGGAATTCGCGCGGCGCGGCGCAACCGTCATCGTAACCTCGCGCAAGCAGGACGGCGTGGACGCCGTCGTCGAAGCCATCAAGGCCGAAGGCGGAAAAGCCGCAGGGAAAGCCTGCCACACGGGCGACCCCGCACAGATCGACGCCCTCTTCGAATGGGTCGAAGCGGAATTCGGCCGCCTCGACGGACTGGTGAACAATGCCGCCACCAACCCCTACTTCGGCCCCTTCATCGAAGCGCCCGAATCCGCCTTCGACAAGACCTTCGAGGTCAACGTGAAGGGCTATTTCATGATGGCCCAGCGCGCCTGTCGCCTCATGGTCAAGTGTGGCGGCGGCTCCATCGTGAACATTGCCTCCATCGAAGGCATCAGCCCCTCCCCAATGATGGCCATCTACTCCATGAGCAAGGCCGCCGTCATCATGATGACCAAAACCATTGCCAAAGAAATGGGTGGTGCGGGCGTCCGCTGCAATTGCATCTGCCCCGGTCTCACCGAAACCAAATTCGCGAAAGTGCTCATCGACACGCCCGAAATTCGCGAGGCCCAGGTGGGTAAGACACCCCTCGCGCGCCACGCCCAGCCCGAAGAAATGGCGGGCGCGGCGGTTTATCTGCTCTCCGACGCGGCCAGCTTCACCACCGGCGCAATCCTCACGGTGGACGGGGGTGCGGTGATTTGAATCGACCGTGATCCGCGCATATTCGGAACCGGGCGGACGCGCCGTTTTACCGGTGACCTTTGCCGACCCTCACCGCGCCGAGTGCGCCAGCAACCACTCCTGATACCGGTGCAGTCGCCAAAGATTGAAGCGCTCTTCCCACTTCATCTTGTCGTCCCCCGGCAGATCCTTCAGGCGATAGGGCACGCTGTCCCACGACTTCGTGCTCTTGTCGCCCGAGGCGGTCTTGATGCTCGATCCGTCTTCGTCGAATGTCGCACTCAGAATTCCCCCCGCCGGATCTTCCAGCGAAACCAGCAGGGACCCGTCGTCCGTGTTCCACACGTTCGCCGTCTTGTCCGCGGAGGCCGTGACAATCCGCTTCCCGTCCGGACTGAAAGACGCGCTCACAATCTCGCTCGCGTGCCCCTCCAGGCTCGCCAGCAAAGCGCCCGTCTGCGTGCTCCACACCCGTGCCGTTTCGTCCTTCGAAACCGTGGCCACCCGCGCGCCATCCGGGCTGAAGGTCGCGTTGGTCACCGCGTCCGTGTGCCCCTCAAACGTGAACAGCAGGGCGCCGTCCTCGATACGCCACAACTTGGCCGTCCCGTCCCACGAGGCCGTCACCACCTGCTTGCCATCCGGACTGAAGCCCGTGCTGATCACCCCGTCTATATGGCCCTTCAACGTGTTCAGCAGCGCGCCCGTCGCCGAGTCCCAGATGCACACGGTCTTGTCCCGCGAGGACGTCACCACCAACTTCCCATCGGGACTGAAGGAAGCGTTGTCGATGTCGTCCGTATGACCTTTGAGCGTCGCGATGATCGCGCCGTTCATCGCGTCCCACACTTTCGCCGTGTTGTCGCTCGACCCGGTCACGATACGCCGACCGTCCGGACTGAAAGACGCGCTGTTTACCTCGCCGCTGTGCCCCACCAGCGTCGTCTTCAGCGATCCATCGGAAACCTCCCACACCTTCACCGTCTGGTCGCGCGAGGTCGTGGCAAAGCGCTGGCTGTCCGGTGAGAACGACGCGCTCGTCACCCCCTCCGCCGTCCCCGCCACGTTCTCCTCCACCTCCGTCTTCTCCGCCATCAGCGGCACGCTCCAGATTCGCGCGGTCTTGTCCTCCGACGCCGTCACCACGCTGGCGCTGTCCGGACTGAAAGACGCGCTCCACACTTCCCCCGCGTGGCCCGTCAGCGTCACCAGCAGCTTGCCCGTCTGCGCATCCCACACTTTGGCGGTTCGGTCCCGCGAGGCCGTGACCACCATCATGCCGTTCGGGCTGAACTGCGCGCTCTCTATGGAAAGCTCGTGGCCGTCCAGCGTCGCCAGCAGGCTGTAGTCGATCATGTCCCACACCCGCGCCGACTTGTCCCACGACACCGTCACCAGGCGCGTACCCTCGGGGCTGAAGGCCACGCTCCACACCTCGTCGGAATGGCCGATCAGGGTCTCCACCAGCCGCCCGTCGTAGGCATCCCACACCTTCACCGTATTGTCCTTCGAAGCCGTCGCTATCAACGACCCGTCCGGGCTGAACGCCGCGTTCATCACGCCGTATTCGTGCCCCGTCAAGGTCAACTGCAACGCGCCCGTCGACCCGTCCCACACTTTCGCCGTGCGGTCCCAGGACGACGTCACAATCCGGCTGCCATCCGCGCTGAAGGACGCGTTCTCCACCGTTTCGCCGTGGCCTTCGAGTGAAAAGAGAACTTCGCCCGTATCCGCGTCCCACACCCGCGCGCGATTGTCCGCCGCGGTCACCACCTTGGTGCCATCGGGGCTGAACGACGCGCTCGTAAGGTCCGCCTCGCCCTCCAGCGTGGAGATGACCGTGCCCTTCGCCACGCTCCACACCTTCGCCGTCAAGTCCCACGACAGCGTCAGCAGGCGCTTGCCGTCCTTGCTGAAGGAAACGCCCCAGACCTTCTCCTTGTGCCCTTCCAGCGTGAACTGCAACGTGCCGTTCGCCACGTTCCAGATGCGCGCGTTGTCGCCCGCGATCGTCACGATACGCGTGCCGTCCGGACTGAAAGCCGCGCCCAGAAGCCGATCTTCGTGCCCCTCCAGCGTGCCCAGCGACTGGTAGCACTGCGCCAGGAAATAGCCCCACTCCCAGTTCCGGTGCTCTTCGCTCGACGCCCACAGAATCTTCCGCGCCAGGGGATATTGCTTCTGCGTGATCTTACTGCTCGCGAGCTGAATGCTCGAATAGTACGACTGAATTTCCGCGATGCGCCGCTGACGCTCCGCCTCGTTCCGCTCCTGCTCCACCGCCTCTCGCTGCTTCTGCGCCTCCGCCTCCGCCTTGCGCGCGTGGTCACGCTCTTCATTCGCCGCGCGCCGCTCCTCGATGGCTTCGTTGCGCGCGTGAGTGATCTGATAGATATACACGCCCGAAAGTGCCAGCAACAGCACAAAGGCCCCCGCCGCCACAAAGATGGCGGACCGGTAGCGCTGGAGAAAGCGCGAAAAAATATCCTTCACCGAATAGACGTAGGCGTCCACCAGCGCGCCCGACTGGAAGCGCGTCACGTCGTCCGCCAGCTCCTTCGCCGTGTTATAGCGCTCGTTCGGGCTCTTGCGCATTGCCCGCTCGCAAATCGCCGCCAGCTCCAGCGGCACCCGGGGCTCCACCTTCAGGATCCCCATCGGCTCTTCATAAATTACCGAACTGATCAGTTCCTTGATCGTTTTCTTCTTGAAGGGCAGCCGGCCCGTGAGAATCTCGTACAGCACCACGCCAAGACTGTAGATGTCCGACCGCTCGTCGATCTGATCCGTGTGCCCAAGCGCCTGCTCCGGCGGCATGTACGCCGGCGTCCCGATCAACTGGCCATAGTTCGTTTTCGCCGAACTCGCCGCGGAACCGAGGTTCATCGACATGATCGATTTCTCGATTACATCCGCGTGGGCGTCGTGACCCCGGCGCGCCTTCGCCAGACCCCAGTCCAGCACCACCGTTTCGCCGAACTCGCCCACCATCACGTTCGCCGGCTTGATGTCGCGATGCACCACATGCCGGCTGTGGGCATAGGCGATAGCGTTGCACAAGTCGATGAAGTGCGGCAGCAGCATCAGCCGCTCGCGCAGGGAACCGGCCTCGCGGATCGCCTTCGAAAGACTCTTCCCACGCACCAGCTTCATCGTGTAATACAGCGCGCCGTCTTTGCGGTGGCCCAGCTCATACACCGGCACAATCGAAGGGTGCTCCAATTGCCCCGTGATCCGCGCCTCCTGCAGAAAGCGCGCGATCACCGCGCCCGAAAAACGCACCGGACTCGGCGCACTCGGCACGGCCGCCGTGCCCGGTTCCGCCGACTCGCCCCCGCCCGAAGAGCCCATGTGGGGCAGCAGCTCCTTCAGCGCAATGTCCCGGCCCAGGTATTCGTCGTGCACCATCAGGATGCGCCCCATGCCGCCCCGCGCGTGCTCGCTCTGGTGCGTATAACGCCCCGAGTTCTCGATCACCCCCGGAACCTCGTCCGGCTTCTCGTGCTTCAGGGGGATAGTCACCTCGGGAGCCGACGAAAGCTCCACCGTGCCGGAATCGGTCAGGCGAATGGTGCCAAGAAAGGAATCACGGATGCTGTCCTCGCCCCCGAAAGACTCCAGCGCCGCCGCGCTGTCCCCGTTGTGCGCCGCCACCGCCTCGCTCACCAGCCGCTCCAGCAGCTCGCGGTCCTTGCTCTCCAGCGCGTTCGACTCCACAAGACGCGTGGGAATGTCCCGGCTCGGATCCGTGGCCCACGCACCCGCCGCGTCCATCAACTGGGCCGGCGAGACCTTGTTGAGCTGAACCGCGAATACTCCGAAAAGGAGGTTATGGTCTCGTTTCATGGAGAGAAATCCGTGATGATGCTATACGAACAACGGCGCTTCCCGAGGCGCGCGAAAATGAAGGACGCTGCGGCTGCTCACGGAAGTGCGGTTGGTCAGAATCGTACGCGCAAAAACGCGCTTCAATAAGGAGGCTTGCCTGCAAGACCTCCCAAGACAATTCTACCCCATCACCCTTGGCAGTTGACAATTGACAATGGACAATGGACAACGAATGCCGATCACTCAAATGCAACTGTTGTATCCCATCGGTCCTATCGGTCGAATCCGTCCTATCTGTCAAACAAGCACCCCAAAACCCACGCCCCGTTGTTCGTTGTTAGTTGTTCGTTGTCAATTGTCAATTGTCCATTGTCAATTGATCAACCCATTCCAAAATGATCGCACGCATCTCCGGCAACTCCTCGTGCTTGCACTCAAACAGCTCGATCCGACAGTCCTCCGCCTTGCCGTACTGCGCGTAGAGCGGCGCAAGATAATCCCGCACCTTCTCCACACCCTCCGGCGGCGTCAACCCATCATAGCGCCCGTTCAAGCTCAAGCGGCGACGCGGCACGATCAATTCATTGATCTCCGCCGTCTGAAAGTGTTTCAAGAGCGATGGCACATAGTAGTAAATTCCGTGCCGCGCCAGGCCCTTGTTCGCGATCAACGCCTCATAGTCCGTCAGACAGCAAAGATCCATGCAGCACGTGATCCGCTCGTCCAGCGCGGCCAGCCACCACGACTTCGTGGAACCCATCGAAATCCCGAAAGAGCCAATCCGCGACGTGTCCACCTCGGGCCGCGTGCACAGATAGTTCAAGGCCTGCCACTCATCGAACATCATCATCCCGTAGAGCACCCGTCCCTTCCACAGCATTTCCTTGAAGGTGTCGCACTCCCCATTGCCGCCATTTTCCGGATAGGGCGCGCGCTCGCCAAAACACCAACTGTCGATCGCCAGCGTCACGATACCCTTCTCCGCATACACCGGCGCATAAGCCTGCATCGCACGCGTGCCCGTCAGCAGCTCCTGCTTGCCCACAAAGTAATCGCCGCCGTGCCAATGGTGATACATCAGCCCCGGCGCTTTCTCGGCCCGCTTGTCCGGAATCAAGAGCAATGCCGGCACCGTTTGGATGCCGTTCAACTCCAGATCCAGATGCTCCAGCGTAAAGCCCGGATGCTGCTCCACCTTCTTCAACGTCGCCACCGGCGCCTTCTTCTCCGGCAATTCACCCAGCAGCGACCACAACTCGGCCCGCCGCTCCGCCTGATAGGCCCTGAACTCCTCAACACTCCGTGCGGCCATCGCGTCCTCGCTCGCAAGCAACGACAGCGCACCCGCCATCGCTCCCGCCTTCATGAATTCTCTACGGTTTATCATGGACTAACTCCAAATGTAACCCGGCGGCTCGTTCCGCGCCGGTCGCTCCATCATAGCCGAACCGGATCGCGCGAAAACACGAAAACAGCACGCACCGGCCTCGCCCACCCGGTGCACGACCGGATGCACCGGTGTAGCAGTCCGACCCACTTGCATTATGGATAGTCCCGGGATATTCTCTTCAAAGGTGACACAGCCCACGGGGGACTGGTTCGTTACCGTTTTCCAACACTGTCGGTGGATATGAGGGGGGTAACCTCGGGCAATTCGGCCCACACACGGCCGCATCGCCGTCGGCATCCTGCCCTCGCGACGAGCAGAAAGAGAGGAAAATAATATGAAAAGCACGGCGTTGCAATTGGTCATTCGTGGACTTCTTGTGTTCGCAACCGGAGCCGCCCTGCTGCCCGCACGCGCCGCCGGCCCAGGCCCGGAAGAGGTCCGCGAAATTGCGAAAGAAGCCTATATCTATGGCTACCCTATGGTGGACAGCTACCGCATACAACATGCCTACTTCATCGACAAGAACAACCCCGAATTCAAAGCCGACTGGAACACCATCCGAAGTTTCGCCCGCGTCTTCACTCCCGAAGACAAAGCCGTGCAGACTCCGAATTCCGACACGCCCTACTCCTTCCTGGGAATGGACCTTCGCGCTGAACCCGTCGTGCTGACGGTGCCGCCCGTCGAGAAGGAACGGTATTTCAGCATACAGCTCATCGACGCCTACACCCACAACTTCGACTACATCGGCAGCCGCACCACCGGAAACGACGGCGGCAACTTTCTCGTCGCGGGGCCAGGCTGGAAAGACAAGACCCCGGAAGGCATTACTAAAGTTATCCGCTCCGAAACCGAACTGCTCCTCGCCGCTTACCGCACCCAGCTCTTCCGGCCCGACGACATCGAAAACGTAAAAAAAGTTCAGGCGGGCTACAAGATTCAGCCCCTCTCCGAGTTTCTGGGTAAACCCGCGCCCAAAGCGGCGCCGGCGATTGATTTCATCCAGCCGCTTACCCCCGATACCCAGAAGACCTCCGTCGAGGTCTTCAACATTCTCAACTTTGTCCTCAAGTTCTGCCCCACCGTCGATTCGGAAAAGGACCTCATGAAGCGCTTCGCCCGGATCGGCGTCGGCGCCGGAAAATCCATCGACGTGGAAAAGCTCGCCCCCGAAATCAAAACCGCCCTGGAGCAGGGCATGGCCGACGCCTGGGCCGAACTCGCCGCTTTACAGAAAAAGATCGACGCCAGAGAAGTCACCTCCGGCGACATGTTCGGCACACGGGAATTCCTGAAGAACAACTACCTGTACCGCATGGCCGCCGCCGTGCTCGGCATCTACGGCAACTCCAGGCAGGAGGCCATGTACCCCATATATGCGGTCGACGCCGACGGCGCCAAACTGGACGGCGCCCACCGCTACACCCTTCACTTCGCCCCCGGCCAGCTACCGCCCGTCCAGGCCTTCTGGTCCCTCACCCTGTACACCATGCCGGAAAGCCTCCTCTCCGCAAACCCCCTCAACCGCTACCTCCTCAACTCCCCCATGCTGCCCCAGTTCACCAAAGACAGCGACGGCGGAATCACCCTGTACGTGCAGCACGACTCCCCCGGGGCCGAAAAAGAGAACAACTGGCTCCCCGCACCGCAAGGCCCCTTCCTCGTCGTCATGCGCCTCTACTGGCCCAAAGAAGAAGCCCTCACCGGCGCCTGGACCAATCCGCCCCTCGTAAAGGTCGAATAATCACCAACACCACGCCGGGGTACGCCCGATTAACCCCGGCGTGGTGGCACCATGCTCGCAACAAGCATGACACGGATGAACAACGGCGCGCGATGGAATGGTAGCCCGGCGCGCCCTCGATCGAATACCCGTCGGAGATTCACCGGAGGCGAACTCCACCGCCATCCCTGCTTGCGGCGGGACGACAACCCGATCATCTGGACAGAAGAAGACGCCTACTTCGATGCACCTCGTAACTTGAAGTGTGTGGCGCAATTTAGCCGCGCTCGACGTTTTGATTAGCGAATCGCATGGGAGATGGGTTCTTCGGAAGACTCGACTTCACGGAAGAGTGCGCGCGGCCAAGGCCCCCGGCGCTGGCGGTGCAGGAAGTCGGCAGTCCCAGCCCCCCCCTACCTCCGCCCATCCACGGCCTGCTACACTCTTCCCCGTTGTAGTTTGCCTACCTCAAGGATTACCCCTACCCATGCAGTACCCCCGCGTCACCCTCCCACTCCTCCTCGCCCTCGCGCCTTTCGCTCTCGCCGAAGATCTCCCCTGGTGGGCCTCCTTCCCCCGCATTGCCCAAGGCCAACCCGCCGACCTCAAGCCCTACAATGCCGATGTGGTCTTCAACGGCGGGCTTAATTCTCCTTCGTGGGGACTCTGGGGCACGAAGCTCTTCGGCCATCCCCACACCATAACCGAGATCGCCGATCTGGGCGGACGGGCCATCACCTATTTCGAGACCTTCGGACAGTCCTATTGTGTAATCGTGTCCATACCCGATTCGGAGCTGAACAAGGAATTCCCCCGCGCCTCGTCGAGCCACTGGTCCTGGGCAAATTACAAGGGCGATCCCATCTATTGGGCCGGAGCCCACTGCTGGTTTGATGATCTGCCCGAAGCGCGCCCCTGGACGCGCACCCACCCGGAATTCGGCGGGCCGCCCATGCGCTACCCCGATGGCGCCATCGCCACGGGCTACAACGGTGACCCCGCCAACCCCCTGAATCACCGCGCCTTCGACGCGGGCTGTTCGAAGAACATTCTCGGCGAACTCTCCTTTGAGATAGAGCCCGCCTCCAAGGAAGTTCAGAAAAAGGGCCCCCACACCGGCCTCATCAAGCTCAAGGATCAATATGTAAGTCTCTTCTACATGCACAAGGACAGCGCCTGTCCCCACTGGCTCGATCTGGACGAAGCCGCCGTGCGGTATGCCGCGAAGAACGGCGCGGACGGCATGTGGAGCGACAACTTCAGCCCCTGGGACAGCTTCGGCATTCGCCCGGTGGAGCGCGGCTTTGGCGAGTGGTCCGTGGCACTCTTTCGCGATTACCTGAAGGGGCATTTCGACGCCGAGGCCCTCGCGCGCATGGGCGTGACCGATCTCGCCACCTTCGACGTCCGCAAGGCGCTTCGCGATCAGCTTCAGGCCTGGAGCGGCGATCCCACGAACCTCCACGACCCGAAATGGATCGACCCGCGCTGGCTCGATCACGATCTGTGGCACGCCTATGTCATCTTCAAGCGCCAGCAAGGCACCCGCGCGCTGGAAGCCTACGATCAGCGGGTCCACGCCGCCGCGAAAGCCTTCGGCAAGCCCGAGTTCCTCCTCGCGGGCAACGATATCCCCGCGCTTAGCCTGGGCTGGGTGCGCGGCGAACTCGACATGGTGAGCACGGAATCTTCCGCAGGCCACGCCCTGGATGCCGGAACCCGCGGCCTCATGCTTCCGCCCCTCGGCCGCCACGCCGTGCGCTATCGCCTCGCCGCCGTCCACGCACGCAGCAACACGGTTAACGTCTGGCCCTACCTCGAAGGCAAATACGACCCGTACGGGCGCAACCCAAACCTCACGCGCGTCATGGCCTATGAAATGCTCGCGGCCAACGCCCTGCCCATGGCCTACCCCAGCCTGCCCCGCGTCCTCGGCGATCCCCAGGCCTATGCCGACTTCTTCGCCTTCGTCGGCGAGGCCCGCAAGCACTTCGGCCAGCGTCGACCCATCGCGCGCACGGGCCTCTATTACTCGTCGTCGTCCCTCCTCGCCTTCATGGCCCCCGGCGGCTTCATCGATTTCAACGCGCGCCCCCACCAGTTCGGCTACTACGGCTGGGCGACCGCGCTGCATGATATCCACGAGCCTTATGTCCCCGTGCCCGAATGGCAACTCAATGCCGAAACCCTCGCCGGCCTCGACCTTCTCATCGTGCCCAATGCCTCCGTCATCGATGAATCTGCCATCGCCACGTTGAAGCCGTGGCTCGACGCGGGCGGGCGCATGCTGATCACGGGCGAAAGCGGCATCCGCGACGGCGAGTCCGGCAACTTCGCGCGACACCATCGCGGCCCGCTGCAGGCCCAGCTCGCCTGCGATCACGTGGTGGCTGCCGAAGGAAATCCCGGCATGGATTACTATCTGAAACACGAAGAGCGCGCCACGCGTCTGCCCGCGTTGGCCGAGCACCTGCGCGCGGCCCGCGGGCCCGAAGCCATCCCCATGATCACCGCTGCGGGTATACCGGCCACCACCGGCATCACACCCCACTACAACCCCGAAACGAAGGCGCTCTTCATCGACATCAACAACCTCAACATCGATCTCGATACCGACACGGTGACTCCCACCGAGCCCGTCACCTTCGAGATTACGCTCCCCGAGCCGCTGCGCAACATGCCCCTGACCCATCGGATCATCTCTCCGGAACCGGAAGTAACGGCAACCATCACGCCCCTCGACAACAATCGCGTTTCGGTCACGCTGAGCCCCGTGCAGTGCTACGCGTCGGTGATGTTCCAGCACAATCCACTATGAAAAAAAATTCGACGCCGGAGAGGGACTGACGCGCGCAAGTGCACGCTCGGCGAGCGCCGGATACTCGCCCCTAATCTTGATCGCCGAAAACGGCAACCACGTCAACGCGCGTGGCTGTCCCGTCGTCAGGGAGGCACACGGAAAACATCAAGAGGCGCGCGCTCCGAGACACTGCCCCTGAATACGGGCGTTTGTGATTGACCCAGCGCGCTCGGGCCACGACGGGACAGCCACGGACTTCGTGTCCAATATCGCTCGGATACGGGACTCTTCAATTCATCAGCACCTTCCGCTACCGTGGTAAACCGGTCCGCGTCAGTCCCTATGCTGACCCATGAGCTCTCACCTCAAAAAGCGGATTCAACAAATACCCGATGCTTCCGCGACGGAAATGGTATACCCAGTTTCTGAAGGCTCTCCAGATGAAGATCGAGGGCCTCGCAAGCGTGGTGAAAAGCTTCAGGTAGCGTTTGACCGCTGGTTATTATGTCGGGAATGTCGCTGAAGTCCACGACATAGGCCGGGTCTTCTGGCGCGCATGTGATTATAAACACGTAACCGCGATAGTCATGTGTCGTTGTCATATAAGCCATGACAAGTGCCTCGTGTTATCGTTGGCCGACTGAAACGATAGAATGACGATGTCAACTATTCGAATCACACATTTCGGTCGCAATCAAAGCGTCAACCGCGCCCGCTGTCAACTGTTCCGCCTGTGGCGGATCACTTGTCAACGGCCACAAAGTTCTCCGCCAGATTCCCATCCCCCTCGCCATCGTATTTCGCCCACGCGGGATAGGGAAACAGGGGACGCGACTTCGCCGGATCGATCCCGTCGCCCGACTTCGTCGCGATGATCACATCCGGCGCGATGCCCTCCTCGACCCACTTCACAATCTCGCCCAGCCAGTCCACACCCGAGATTCCCGGCCCGCCGCCGCAATGGTAACAGCCCGGCACCATGAACAGCCGCGCATAATTTGCCGCATTCGGGTCCTTCGCGAGCACCGACTCGTAGTACTTGACCGTCTCCCCCGCGGGCAGGGCCGCATCCGACCAGCCATGCCAGATGATCAGCTTGCCGCCCCGTGCGTTCATCGGGCCGAGATCGGGATCCAGCGCGTTCAACACGGTCCCGCCCAGGTGGGTATCCTTCTTCCACGTGGCGAAGTCGTAGGTGGAGTAGTCCCAGTCCGCATTGTGAAAGAAGAAATATTTGTAGATATTCGTGCTGAAGGCGAAACTCAGATTAACGCCATTCTCCGTCGGCCCCACAAGCCAGTTGAACCAGCCTCCGGGACCGCCTTCCGCCCCAATCGGAAATCCCGGATAAATCGGGCCGTCCTGATTCTTCACGCCCTCATACACCACCGAAATCGCTTTGCGCTGCGCATCCGTAAGATTCGGCACCTGCGCCAGATCGAATTTCGCCGCCGCCGGATTGTCGATAATCCCATCCTTCAGTCCGTCCTGCGCGTCGGTCTGCTGCAGCACCTCCTTCGCGAGGCGATCCAGATCGGCCTGCGTCAGCACCGTCTCCGTCAGTTTCTTCGGATCGGGATAAAAAGTCTGGGCCAGATTGATACCCATCGCCGCGAAGCCCGTCCAGTTGAAGGCCGGCGCGCCCGACACAATCCCGTCGAAATCCTCCGGATAGCGCTGCGCCTCCATCAGCGCCTGCCCGCCCCCGCGCGAACAGCCCACAAAGTAGGACTTGTTGATGTCCTGCCCGTAATACGCCCGGATAATCGCCTTCGACACCTCCGCGGTTCGGTGAATCGCCGCGTGGCCAAAATTCACAAAGGCCTCCAGGTCGTTCAGGGCCCAGCTTCCATCCGTGCCGCCCGCCTGATGCCCCGTGTCCGTGCCCGCCGTCGCGTAGCCGTCGTTCACCGAGCCGCGAACCGAATTCTGCACCGATCCCACCAGCCCGCCGCCGCCACCCATCGCGAAGCGCCCGTTCCAGGCATCGGGCAGCAGCACCTCGAAGCGGATCGCCTTACCAATCACGCCGTCCACCTTCACATGCCCCACCCGCACCTTGCCCGGCTCCGGCGATCCCGCCTCATGCACCGCCGACTCAATCCGCACATCCGGTAGACGAAGCGCGGCCAGGTCTTCCGCCGACATTACCGCCGCAGACGCCGCCACGGCGTTTCCAAGCAGAACCAATGCGGCAACGAGAACGACAAACAAAGTAGGCCACTTCATGACAAGGTCTCCTGAAACCAAAAGGGGTGATGAAAGGAACCCAAATACTAGCACGACCATCCGCAACCCGGCACCAACAAAGTGAACCACGTGTGCCACCCACACGCGGGCCGCCTCAGGCGGCCAACAGCTTGTGGGTGAAGGGGCATGCCCCGGCACAGGCCACGCCAATCACCAAAGGACAACCCAGATCGTGCCACGCGATTCCGCCGCAGGCGGATTCGTGTGCCCGTCGCGACAAGCAACGGACCTGACACGGCCCGCCCGGACCATGCGGCACATTCCCATTCTCCGCACCACCCCAAAAAAAGATGACAGCCAATCCCGCCTCCTGTACACTTCAGACGACACCGAAAAAACCATTCGATCTATTGGGGCCCTTCATGAGAGTACCTTGCCGTCACATGCTCCTCGCCGCACTCCTTTCCGCCCATGCCGCTTTCGCCTGCATGCCGGAAGGCCCCGGTTTCACCCCGGATCGCGGTACCGGCGGCGGCACAGGCTACCGGGAGCCCGCGGAAGTGAGACTACTCCGCAGCCGCAAGGCCGCCCGGCCCGCCGATCGCCTGGCGGAGTACGACACCTGGTATCGCCAGCGCAGCGAGGGTGCGTCCACCAGTGAACAGGCCCGGCTCATCGAAGAGCACGATGCCATGCGCGATGTGCTGAACGGCAACTACGACGCCGCCATCCGGAAGCTATTGGCCCTCGAAGGAATCCAGCCCGGCCGGCACGCCACGGCGGGCGCCCTGGGCACGGCCTACGAACGTGCCGGGGATTACGAAAGCGCCCTGCGCTGGATCAACACCGCCATCGACCGCGATCCCGAGGCCCGCGCCGGCACCGAATGGCTCCATGCCCGCATCCTGCAAGCCCGCACGGCCCTCAACACCGATCCCGATCGCCTGACCCACAGCCCCATCGTCCCCCTCTCCGAGGCGGGCCAGCCCCTTGGCGGAAATGCCTACTTCCCCTGCGCACACTCCCAGAGTGCCGACGACCTCATGGACGCCCTCTACCATCAACTCGCCGAGCAGATGCTCTTCGTCAAGCCCGAGGACCCCGTCGTCGCCGACCTCCTCCACAGCTTCGCCCGCCTCGAAGAAACCGTCAGCCACCCCGAAGCCGCCAGCGCCTTCCGCGCCCTCGCACGCGAATACAGTGCCAACAGCGAAGACATCGCCAAAGCCATGCCCGCACACCCCTCGGACAAGTTCAACATCCGCCCCCTCGTCCTGGGAGCCCTCCTCCTGATCATCGCCCTTGGTATCTTCCTGAAACTGAGAACCTCGTAGCATCGCGGGCGCTTCCGGATTCAAGAAGACTGGAAAGCCCGACTCTTCCGACTCCCTCACGGCCGTGCAGCGCGACTTCCAATAGCATCGCGCACCAACGTGGGTTGGGCTTCCAGCCTGACCAGAAGCCGGCCGTGAATTGAAAACAACCCCTTCCACTGTTTCATGAACTATAGTCCAACGCAAAAGCGCAGGGTCGACCAGCGAACAGTACGACCTCCGGTCAGGCTGGAAGCCCAACCGACGTTGACGCGCCGTCGAAAATCGAAACATGCCCAGGCCAAGCCTCGCACTTCACCTATCCCGAGCGCCCGGCGAAGGACATGGGCGAACTCCTCCAACACACCCACCACGAAAAGCCCGGCTTCCGCAGCTCCCCCGACCAATACAGCGTCCCACGGCCTTGCATCACGACTTCCAATTTGATCGCGCACCAACGTGGGTTAGGCTTCCAGCCTGACCAAAAACTCTCCTTGAATTGCAGTAGCCCCTTCCACTGTTTCATGAACCAGAGCCCAACGAAAAGCGCAAGGTCAACCAGGGAAAAATTAAAACCATGGTCAGGCTGGAAGCCCAACCCACGTTGGCGCGCCTTCCTGGAATAAGGGACCTGCGCCAGTGAGACATGGAGTTTGGCGACTCCCAACGCCCGCACGGGTACGCTACAACACGCAGGATGAATCTTTCCAACCGAATCCTGTACGCTCAATAGCGCAAGGCAACCTATTTACTAGCACACATTGGGGGCATCCCGTGAAAACAGTCTTGTTGACGCTTCTACTGGTGGTCATCATCCTTTCCGCCACTCAGGTCGACGCCTGTATCAATCTCAAGTGCCTGCTTCGAATATATCCGTCGCTCGGTCCCACGGTCTCCGTGGGAATGCGAACCGTTCCGCTTTACGGAGCAGACCTCGCAGGATGAACTGGGGCCGATACATGGACCTTCCTGCGATATTGGGACATCAATTCGACAGATCCTCCGGCTCAAGAGGTCAAGACAATTCACCTGCCAACGCACTTAAGGGGCACCCCATGAGAAAGATCACTTTCACCATTCTCCTTTTCGTGGCCATTCCCGCCATCGCCTGCATCAATGAAAGCTATTCCTTCGAGGAGGAATACCAATTGGACACCGGCCAATCACCCGTGGAGTTTCTCCGCGATCAGATGGACGCCCAGCCTTCAGACAAACTTGTAGGTCCGAAAAACGGTCAAGTTTATTCTGCCGACTTGGACGCGGCGTTCGTTGCCTCCCAGCACGAAGCCGTGCGCGACATCTATTCTGGAAACTACAACGCCGCGATCGAAAAGCTCCAGGCCATCGAAACCACCCACCCAGGCCACTACGGCACCGCCGCCAATCTCGGAACGGCCTACGAGCTTGCGGGCGACAACAAGAATGCACTCCGATGGATTTCAGAGGGCGTCAAGCGCAACAAAGACTCCCACCAAGGTACGGAGTGGCTCCACAAGAAGATCCTGGAAGCCAGGATTGCGATGGAAAGCAACCCCGACTATCTCAAAGCCAGTCCAATTTTGCCCGTGAATGACGACCACACGGTCTGGCCCACGATGGAATTGGCCCAAAGTTGGATGAAGGCCCTGCACTTTCAGTTGGGTGAGCGCATGCTTTTCGTCAAGCCGGAGGATCCGGTGGTTGCCGATCTGCTTTACAGTTTCGCCGCATTGGAGGCGAACACCAAATCGCCCGGCCCCGCGATCGAACTTCTGAAGCTTTCAAGAGAGTACGGATACCACGACACGGCGGGTCTTGATGAGAAGCTCGCCCAATACCGGAAAGCCTATGCTGCGCAAGAAATAAAACAGTGGATCAAGGCCCTTGCGGGCCTCGCCGTTCTTTGTGTATTCGCCCTGCTCTTTTACTTTGCAATCCGATCCGTCGTCAGGCGTCTCGACCCCATCCTCAATCCCGCGGAGTAGAACCTGACAACGCATGACGCCCTTGCATAGCCCCATCTCGACATTCTCCACAGGAATCCCACATGCGACTCGAAGGCACCATCACCACCTGGAAGGACGACCAGGGCTACGGCTTTATCACGCCCGACAACGGCGGGCCCCAAATCTTCGTCCATATCAAGGCATTCCCCGACAGCCTGATTCGACCGCGGCCCGGCGACCCTGTGCCCTTTGAGCTGGGCGAAGACGACCGTGGCAGGCCACGGGCAACGCGTGTACGTCGCGAGCGATTTGCTGTCCAGACTCCCGCCGCCTCGATTTCTGCCCCGCTTCTGCTGCTCGCCGCCATCGCGCTGACCATCGTCGGGCTGTTGACCGTGGCAGGCCAGCTCCCGCTGGTCATACTGGATGTCTACCTGATCGCCAGTGGTATCACGTTTCTCGCATATTGGCAGGACAAAGCCGCCGCGAGGAAGAATCAGTGGCGAACTGCGGAGAGAACCCTGCACCTCCTGGGCATTGTCGGAGGTTGGCCGGGCGCGCTGATTGCCCAACAGGTTTTTCGCCACAAGTCCAGCAAGACGTCCTTCCAGCTTGTATTCTGGCTTACCGTCTTCGCGAATATCGGTGTACTCGCCTGGTTCCTCACACCCCACGGCGCTGTCGCCCTTCGAGACGTCATGCAGTCTATGGCCAATTCGTAGCAGCGCTACATCCCGGACGAAAGACAACAACGTCAATAACGCTGGCACGGTCAACTCTTTGCGGCAGCAAGAACTTTCAAGTTAAACTATGGGTGTCGAATTACAGGAAGGATGCGCCGTGGAAGAGTTTGAAGATGAAGCCCCCATCGCCCTCCATGAGCGCGCCATGGAGAATCTCTCCTTCATTCGCGAGGCCATGGAGCGCTCCACGCCTTTTACCGGGATCTCGGGCAAGGGCATGATCGTCATGGGACTCATAGCCCTCGGCGGCGGTCATGTCGCCCGCCTTTACCCGTCGCGAGAATGGTGGATGTACTGCTGGCTGGCCTGGGCCCTGGCGGGCTGTCTATCGGGCCTGGCGACGATGGTGTGGAAGATGCGCGCCCTCGACCAGCCCAGCGTGACCCGGGCCGCGCGGCGCTTCGCCCTGAATCTGGCCCCCGCCGTGCTCGCCGGTGTGTTTCTCACAGAAATGTTCTACGAACTCGCGCTGAACGCTTTCCTGCCCGGCATGTGGCTGCTGCTCTACGGCGCCGGTGTGGTCGCGGGCGGTGCGCTCTCGGTGCGCGTGCTGCCCATCATGGGCGCGACCATGATGGCCCTCGGCGCCGTTGCGTTTTTCTGGGCCCTGTGGGGACCAAATCCCTTTACCTATCCCGATGTTGTGGGGGAAGCCGCCCTCGCCATAGGCTTCGGCGGAATGCATATCGTAACCGGAGTGATCGTCTGGCGCCGCTACGGCGGCTGAGCATCACTTCCCTTTCATACCGATTCATCGCATAAAGGCGTCCAATCAGAAAGGAAACATCACCATGGCAGGCAATACCGCCCGCAAGACGGGCACGGCAAAAAGCGCGCCCAAGGCCGTCTCCGCCGCGGAGACGGAGACGACCGTCAACTTGAACCGCCTCATCCACGAGCGCACCCGCCTGGCCCTGGTCAGCGCCCTCGCCGTGAACGACCGGCTCACCTTCACCGAGCTGAAGAAACTCCTCGATACGACCGACGGCAACCTCAGCGTGCACGCGCGCAAGCTGGAAGAAGCGGGCTATATCGCCTGCACCAAAGGCTTCGAAGGCCGTGTGCCCCGGACGGAGTACACCATCACGCGCGAGGGCAAGAAAGTATTGAAGGACTACCTCAACCACATGGAGCGCATCATCGGCGCAATCCGCAAGGATGTGAAGTAAAAAAAGGCAGGGCGCGCTGACGCGCGCCCTGCCGATAAACTATTTCCCCTGCAATGCCAGCACCGCAATGATCGCCTTGCAGAAGTCGGGCAGGTCGCCGGGGCGCCGGCTCGACACAAAGTGCCGATCCACCACCACGGAAGCGTTCTCAAAGATTGCCCCCGCATTCTCCAGGTCGTCTTTGATGCCGGGTGATCCCGTCACGCGAACGCCCTTGTACACCTTGGCGGAAATGGGAATCCACCCGCCGTGACAGATGGCTGCGATGAGTTTGTCGGACGCGTGAAAATCGGCCACCAGCTTCAGCACCGCCGGGTCGCGCCGGAGCACATCGGGCATGAAGCCGCCCGGCACGACCAGGCCGTCAAAATCGGCTTCGAGCATGTCGTCGATCCGTGCATCCGACACGCACGGGTAGCCGTGCTTCCCCGCGTACTTCACGCCGGCTTCGGGACCCGCCACGGTCACCTTGGCCCCGGCCTCTTCCAGCCGCAACTTGGGGTACCACAGTTCCAGGTCTTCGTAGATATCGCCCACGAACATCAAGACGCGCTTGTGCAGCAAGGGGCTCTCTTCCAACATGGTACTATCCTCCTTTCGTTGAGACGGCCAGTCTTAAACTCGCCAGACCGGCACACACCTTCAGCCTACGCCCTGAACAGGGAACGCGTCAAGGCTTTAACGGGACTGTCCTGAACGCAAGGGCATTGCAACAACGCACAGCAACTCGGGTTCATGATCCGCACCCCAGTGCGACAAAGCTCGCCGGGCGTTCGGGACCGTCCCGCGCGTTAAAAACGGGGGACGGTCCCGCACGCGCAGAATTGCTTCCTCGGAGAAGACAACCTCACGCCAACCTAAACCCCAAGCAGCCCGAGTCACTATTCGTGCAGGACAGTCCCCTTGGCGGCTACCCCTTGCGCTTCTGCACCAGTTTCGCGATCCACACGTCCACGTAGTCTTCGCCGATGGTGCGCAGCAAGTCGACCCCGGCCTCCTTCGCCAGGGCGATGGCCCGGGTCCGCGCCAGGGATCGTGCCCGCGCCTTTTCGTCTTCCGTCAGGCGGCCATCGGCGCGCCCGGCCTTGATCGCTTTCACGTAGGCCTGGTAGGTCCGCTCCACGCCGCTTTCCAGCGCGAGCAGGGCCTTGCGAAAGCGCAGGCGCTGGACGCGCTGATACTCGTCGCTCGACTTGAAGCCCGCCCACACCGCGCCCACCGCACTGCCCAACAGCGTGATGCCCAGATCGATATCCATTTTTTGCCTCCTTGGTTTTTGGGTTTACGAGAACAGTCTGTTCGGACCAATCCGGACGTTCTCAGATCGGTCGGATCCGTCTGATTGGTCTGATCAACTCAGAGAAAACTCCGCACATCCACCACGTAGCCGTTCACGGCATCGTCGGTGTCCTTGATCGAGGTCATTCCCGGACGCAGCATCAGCCGGGCCAGGGGGATCGCCCCGTCGTCGGCCGTCGGAGCCAAGGGGCTGGCCGCTTCGGCGCCGGTTTTGACCGAAATGCTCCACGTGGCCAGATTGGCCTGCACGAGGTCGATACGCCCGTCGCTCAGGGGCGGCACGACATCGGGCGTTTGGGTCGTTACCTTCAATCGAAAAAGGTTACTGTCGATAAATGCGTAGCCCGTGCCCACGCTCACCCGAAGGCTCAGCGGCGAGGTCGCAGTCACAGCGAGTTCCCCGCTGCCCAGGCCGTGCAGCACACCATCCCCCCCGCCCCATGCATGGTTAAGCAAAAGAAAGGCCGCCTCGAGCGCGCCTTCGATACGGTCGTCCCACTGATTGAGCTTCGCGCTGGAAACCGGGCGTTCTTCGAAAGCCCAGATCGTCTTGTTGTAGGAAAGCCCTTTGATGGCCATGTGCCACTCCTTTGCTAGTCGAGATGAAATCCCGTGTCCATGCCAATCGACGCGTCGTCCAGGCGAAACTGAAAGAAGGCCGATAGGCTGTCCTGGCTGCGGGTGATAAAGCTCAGCGGGTTCGCCACCGAGCGGAAGGGTGAGGTTAAATCGAGACGGGTCTCCACGCTTTCTCCGGCAATCCGGTGCACCACGCGGTTCACCCGGCCCACGAGGCGCTCGCCCAGCGCTTCACCCCACACACCGGTCAGGGGCGCGTCCCGCTCCACAAGGGCCGGACCGCGAAATTCCAGCAAGGCACCCACATCAATCGCGGCCACACCCCGGTGGAAGACGGCCCTGCCCGCGCGCGCCGGCCAGGCGAGATCGCGCAGCAGCCCATCGGCCAGTCGTTCCGCGTCATCCGCCTGGCTCAGAGCGAAGTAAGCGAAGTAACGAAAATGCGTACCGAACGCATCGATGCTGTCGTCCTCAGCGTGGTATCCATCCACGCCGCCATGCATGGGGTCGCCCTGAATGCGCAGGAGGTTGACCAGCCCGCGCAAATCATGACCCAGCTCCACGCCGGTGCGCACGGGATCGAGGGTGACCACCTGGTCCACACGATCGCCGCGCCGGAAGTGGACCACGCCCAACGTATCCAGGCGAAAAACATAACCGCCACCGAGCGCCGCGAGGGCCGTCAATACTTCGAGCGCGCCGCCCCGCGCCTCAAAGGCGCCCACGAGTGTGGAGCAGGGCTCCACCGATTCCTGATGGGGGCCGACATAGGCGTAGAAGTCTTTCAGCGCCATTTCCGGAACGTGGTAGCGGCCGTCGTCATAGAGATACACGTCCGCATGGCCCTCTTCCACCATCGCGGCGTTGAAGCACTGTCCGTCGCCATAAACCAGCCCGAGGTAGCGCCCGTAAGCGTCCACGCGGTCGTCGAAGGCCCCGCTCGCATCCTGATGGGGATTGAGTTCGATATAGTCGATGCCTCGCGTGTCCAGCAGGTTCTGCAGGCGCGCCTTCGCATCGTCGGCACGGCGCTTGTAGGCGCTCCGGTCGTACTGGTCCGAGGTCCACGCCGCGATCTCCGGGTGGCGCTTTATCGCGTGACTGTTCAGGCTCGTTTCTTCACAGTCGATCATCATCAGGCGGAGATCGGGCCAGGCCACGCCGTCGACCACCAGCCCGGAGATGGTATCGCCATCCTTAGCTTCCGCACCGGTCAGATCGATGCGGCCGGCATCCACCCACTGACCCGTGGTGATCCCGCCGACCTCCAGCGCATCGGTCCAGGCACGGCGCGCGGCGAACTTGCCATATTCACGCTCCGCGCCATCGGGGTAACCCTCGTGGGCCACCGAATAGCGCACTGGACCCAGTGTGCTGTTGAGCACGTCGCGCACCATGACGTCCACGCGCTGATTCTTGTAACTCCGGGCGACGCGCCGGTTTTCCTCGCTTCGATCCCGCTCGGCCACGAAGGCCAGCAATTCCTGAAAATCCACATACCGATCCAGGATGAGCCGCCGGGTGTCGCCCCAGGCCGGGCGCGACTCCACGACCCGTGCCGAAACCCCAAGCACGCCATCCAGTGAAACCTGAACCGTGTAGCCCACGCCGAAGCGGTCGAGGGAAAGGGGCAGCAGCCCTTCGATACGGTCCACGCCGTCCGGCCCGTTGCGCTCGATTTCGAGGAGCGGGACTTGGTCAAAACTACCCACGCGCAGCCCGGCGCGATCGAAAATCTCTACGCTGTACCGCATCGTCACCACCACCGATCACGAAAGGCAACGACCGCACTGGCGAAGTGGCCGCCACTCGGATCGCCCGTGTATTCCAGCGTGTTGTTTCCAGGCGCCAACTGGGGAAAGTCCCCGGTGGTGTAGGGCGTCACGTCCGTACCGTCCAGCAGGACGCGGCGTGTTGCGGCGTCGAACAGGAGGCTCGCGCCGCCGGGCACCGTGCCCTGATAGGTCAGCGCTCGCGTGCCATCGCCAAGCGTCGGCAGCTCCAGATCACTTTCCGCCGTCAACGTGACCACCGGCATGGTCGCGACGTTGCCGCTGTTGGATAGATCGACCGTGGCGCCCGAGAAGCCGATTTCCCAAGATGACTCGTGGAGGACCGCGGACTCCTCCCACGCATCGTCCGCGCGGAGATCGAGCACGAAGCAGCCCACGCGTGAACGGAGACTCAGCTCCCGGGAAAACGCCTCCCGTCGCGCGAAGAGCCGTCGGCCTTCGCGCAGAGATACCTCGGCTGGCACCGTTTCCGAGGCGGACCGGGCTATCGAGTCCAGGGTCTCGATCAGCTCCGCCAGACTGGAGCTACCGCGCACCACCCCGGTGATCCGTATGGCCCGAGACTGCTTTCCGCCGACTATCTCGTATTCCTCCCGCGCCACGGTCGTCGCGGCGTCGAAGACCTGGCTTCCTACGCTGATCGCCATAGGACTTGCTCCCTTTCGTTTGAATTTATCGCTAAACGCCGAGCACGGGCGTGGTTGCCGTGAGGTCGGCCGGCGGCAGGACAGCGGGCTTCCCGGCGAACGGGCCCAAAGTACGGGCTCCTTCTTTCTCGAATTGCCGCGCCACCGTCATCAGCGATGCGAAGCGTTGCCCCGCGCCGATGCGCTGGCCTCCGATTTGCAGCTCGACCTGCTCCACCGCATCGCGCGAAGCGAGGGCGCGCAGGAGGATTGATACGGCAAGAAGGGTCTCGCCCTGCACAAGGGCGTCGGGCGGACCCTCCGGATCGATGGTATCGTCCAAATCGCTCAGAACCGCTTCGTGGGCTTCGGTGATGCTCGCTTCGATCAGGGCCGTACTGGCGATGGCCGTGTCGTCGATTTGTGCGGCAAGCCGCACCTTTGCTTCGGTTGTGAAATTTGCCATGGTTGTTTGCTCCTTGTGGTGGGACCGATAGGACGGATAGGACCGATTTTCAGTTGCGCCGCGGAGAGGCACCTTGCCTCCCCGCGGCTCGCGACTTACCAGTCGCTGGTCATCACCACGCGGGCCTTCTCATAGGTGATGGCGAAGTCCGTCACCACGGTGAGATAGGTGCGGTCCCACTGCTGGCTGGTAAGCTTGTCTGACTCCACGAGGAGATCCTGTTCGGTGAGCTTCTGCACGGCGAAGCCCGCGTCGAGCATGGTGATCTTGTTCGCGGGCTGATCCGCCAGGGGCACGAGGCGCACACCGAGGGGCGTGGGCAGCTTGCCGGTCTTGGCGAAGTCGAAGAGATTGCTGTCGGCAATCTCCGCGAACTTCAGGATCGCCTGGGCCGTGGCGGTGTCCGCGAGCACGTGGGTCGGCGTGAAGTAATGCTCCTGGCTCAGCTTCATGTAGAGGGCGATCAGATCGCCATAGGTCCACGTGTCGGCGGTGGCCGTGTTCATGGACACGGGCGCCGTGCCCGAGCCGGATGAGTCGCCATTGGCCAGCACGTGGGCCAGGCGCGCGTCGAGGCTGCGGCCCAGGCGCTCGCCGATGCGCTGGAGATGCACGCGGAGCATGTCCACGCTCATGCGGCGCACCGCCTCGTAGGACGCAAGGACGCCCCGGCCTTTCTTGTCGAGCTTCACGATGCGATCGCCGTAGGTGAGCGACGATTCCGGGATTACCGCGCCCTCCGCCACGCTGCGGAGTTCTTCATTCTCCGCGCTTTCGGTGACATAGGGCACGTCGTAGGCCGTGCCTTCGATGTGCTCGTCGTGCATGATGAGATCGGGGTACACCGGCTTGCGGCGCAGGCCCGTCATCACCGCTTCGCGCACGATATCGGGGAAGAGCCACTTCGCGTTCGGGTCGGACTGAAAGAAGCGGTCCACCGTGATCCGATTGACGTCAATGCCGAACTCCTGCGCGCAGTAGTCCTGCACGTTGGTGTCGAGCGCGCGGAAATAATGCTGGTGCGTGAGCCCCAGGTTGTTGAGGGTTTCGTAGAGCCCCTGACCCCGCACCTGGCGCAGCGCGTCGGGCGCCTGGGCGAGGAAACGGATCTGCTCTTTCATCTGGGTGTCCTGATAGGCCATGTGTATTTTCTCCCTGGTTTCAATTCACATTTCACAATTCACTGTTCGCCATTCCTGCTAGAGCAGCACGTGGACCTGCGTCGCGGTGGCGTCCACCTTCACGTTGATGCCTTTGCCGTTGCCCGAGGCGGGCGTTTTCACGGAGCCGTCGGTGGCCGAAGCGGTGACGCCTTTGACGCCGTCCACGGTGGGCGCGGTGCCGGTGTACTTGAAGATGCAGATGCCCCGCACCTTGATGGGGATGCCCACGTCGTTCGCTGTGGCCGCCTGCATCGCCTGGCCGAAGACCGCGTCTTCGGCGTCGGTCGCGTTGGTGATGGTGTAGGCCCCCGTGAGTTTCACCGCGTCGCCCTTTGCGATCGCCACGCCGCCGACCGCGGGGGTGCGACAGGTGATGATGAGTTCGGTTACGGCTCCGCCGGTATCGCCAAATGCCATGATGTTGCCTCCTTTTTGGGTTGTGTGTTTTGGTTGGGGCAGTTGCCCCGGAATGTGTGACCGATAGGACGGATGGGGCGGATAGGACCGATTTGATCAAATCCGTCCTATCGGTCTTATCCGTCCTATTTCGGTGAATCTCAGCCCCAGAGAATCCCCATAGCGCGCTCGGCGCCGCCCACCCCGGCGAGTTCGCCTTCGTCTTCGAGCGCCACCGGCACTGAAACGGGCAAGGGCGGATATTTTTTGTCGAAGCGCACTTCCAGTCCGTGGAGGTGCTGCTGGATCACGTGCAGTCGCTGGCCCGCGAGCATGGCGCGCCACCAGGCATCGTCAAAGCTGCCGCCGTCAAGCTCGCGGCCGAGACCGCAGTAGCGCGCGATGGCGCGATCCCGCGCGGCGCGCCCGTCTTCGGCGAGGCCCGCCAGTTCCCCCAGGGCCACGTTCAGTTTTTCCGCCGCAGCCCGCAGTGCCCCAAGGGCCCCGGCGCTTGCGCCACCCACGGGCTCTACGGTTACGCGCAACGACTTGCGCTGGCCGCTGAGCACGAGGACGCCACCGCTGGAAGCATCGCCCCGCTCCCAGTAATAGGTGCCGCCGTCTTCGCGCACGGCCTCGCCGTTTTGCGTGAGCCAGTGGAGCGGGTGGGGCGCTTTCACGGTGGCCCAGCTTTCGGGGCCGAGGGTGACGCCATCGACGCGAAAGCCCATCAGGTAACCCTCCTGCTCCAGGCGCAGATCGAGGTGGGCCCCTTCGCCGTCGCGGTGTCGATGAAGCACGAAGCGCCGCGCGTCTTCTCCCGGCGGCAGGGGATTCTCCACGATGGTTTCACTCGTCAATCGATACAGCATGGCGGTCCTTTCTGTTGTTATCGCGCGAGCAATTGTTGCGCGAGGGTAATGCTTACGCCGATGAGATTGGCCACGAGCAGGAGCACACCCCGCGCGAGGGTCGTCTCCAGACTGCCGACGCGCTCTTTGACTTCGCGGATGTCTTCCCGCACGTTGCTCATTTGTACGGCGTGCAGCGGCTCATAGGGGCATCCGCAGATTGGTTTTTCCATGGGAAAGATCCTTATAGATTCGCCGCAGCGAATGTACGTAGTGGACAGGGTGGATGGAGTAAATGCGCCGAGGCGAGTCGAGAGCGTGCGCGCTACGAAGGGACGGCGCTACTCTTGCGCCCAAAGCTTTTTGCTTTCGAGTTCGATGGGCTGGTGAAAGCTTTCCCGCGCCGCTTCGAGCGCTTCGACCAGCGGGGCATCGCGGCCTTCGCGGACGAAGCCGGTGCCCTGGGAACCGGAGGACACGACGGAGCCTTCGGCGACTTCGAGCACACCGTGCATGATGAAGTGACAGGCTTGGTCGCCGTAGGTTCTACCGGGCACGTGATCGCAGGTGCGCAAGTCTTTGCCGCAGACCGAGCACTCGGGCATGCGGAAAGAAAAGCCGATGGAAGTCTCGCGGTAGACGCCGCCTTCGATGTTCAGAATGAAGTCCTGATTGTCCGCGGTGCGGAGCACGTAGACCTCGGGGCGCACGGAAACGACCTCGCCCTCACGATGCAACGAGGAGCGGAAGAAGCGCCCGCGCGGGAGGGTGCCGCGGAGGTCGTGGCGCTCCATGAGGGGTCGTCCCGGCACGAGTTCATTGATGCGCTCCAGCTCTTCTTCGGGGAAGCGGCTGAAGTGGCGGTCGATCTGGTTGTTGCAGAGATCGAGGGTGAAAGCCGCGTATTCTTCCGGCGCGAGGGCGCGGAGCGCATAGCGGTTGACGGCGGCGTCGCGGTCGTCGGAGTTTTCGACGGCCTGCGCCGCGCGGATGGCGACTAGACGGCCCGCCTGGCGGAAGATGAAGGGCTCGAGGGCAGTTGATCCGCCGAAGGCGGAACAGTTGACAGTTGACAGCGGGGAAGAGGACATGGGGGTGCTCCAGGTTGGTGGCGATGGGTTGTGGGTCTTGTGGGACGGATGGGTCTTATGGGTCTTATGGGTCTTATGGGTCGTATGGGTCGTATGGGTCGTATGGGTCGTATGGGTCGTATGGAATCGGAGGTAAACGAAAATATAGACGGAGAGAACTAGCGAGGTGCGCGCAGCTGTCAACTGTCAACTGTTCCGCCTTCGGCGGATTACCTGCTCAACGCCGCTCTTACTTGCTCGTCGTCCAGCAGGCCTGCTTCTTTCAAGCGGAGCACGTTGCCGATTTCCTTTTCGCGGGCCTGGGCTTCTTTGAGTACGTCCACGGTGCGGTTGGTGCGCATGTTGACTTTGGCGGTGGCTTCGCCCCACATGAGGGCGAGCTCGAAGTTGTAGAGTCGCTCGAGAAGTTTCTGGACGCTGCGATTGACGCCTTCGACCTGCCTGTTGATGATCTCGAACTGGGCGGTGCCGTAGGTTTCGGTGGTGCCGTAGTTGCGCCCCAGCAGGATGGGCATGAGATGCATGCCGGTGATGACCTGTTCTTCGATGGCCTTGTGGTTGTCATAGAAAACCTGGGCATGCTGATCGCCGCGCAGCATGGAAATCTTCACGTTGTCGTAGGTGACGAGATTCTGGTCGGCTTCGATGCCCGCGAGCTTGTCGCGGAGGGAATTCAGGTTGGCGCGCATGCGTTCCTGGAAGGCTTCAACGCTTTCGCCGCGCGCGCGGTCTTCACCGGCATACTGCACGTGGAGCTTGCTCCAGCCCGCGTTGTGGGTGGCCTTGGCCATATCCTCGATCAGGCGCTGCTGAATCTTAACGACGAAGGGAATGGAGCGCAGCATGGAGCGGCCATAGGGGTTGGTGCCTTCGCGGTCCATGCCCACATAGATGAAACGGTCCATGGGCAGCTTGACGGCTTTCCCGTCGAGGACTTGCCATGCCTGAAGCCTTCCGCCTTCGCGGGTGAAGCGGAGGGTCCAGACGTCGACGGGTACGACGTCGAACACGGACTCGCGGCTCTGGGAGAGTACAATCTCCACGGCGGCGGCACCATAGGTGAAGAGGGAGGTGTAGAAGATGTCGAGCAGGCCCTCCATGCCGCGATCGCCGCTGTTTACGCGGGCGTCGAGTTCCGCGATGAGTCGCTGCGCGCGGGTGCGCGCGGCCTCCGAACTGGTGTGAAGATAGTCCACGTCCCATCCGGTCTGGCAAAGGCGCTTCCAGGTCCAGATCGCATCGGAAATATCGGGGATGGCGTCGCGGAGAAATCGATAGACTTGCAACATGGCGAAGGGGGTTTCGCCGGGCAAGCCGAGATAGCCGCCGAGGTGCGCACCCAATCCACCCGGATCCGCCGATCGGCTGACGGTCTTAAAGAGACCCGCTGGTGCTTGCGGAGCGGGCTTCTCGACGCGCCGCCGGTGAATTCCAAACCATTGATTCCATCGACCCATATTGACTGGCCTCCCATCCTTCCTGGTTACCGGGCCGTGAGCGCCCGCCATTAACAGGGATCGGACGTTCACCCGAGTTCCGGGGAAAAGCTTTAGTCTCAGGGACTTGGAACAACGTCGCAGGGTGGCCTCCGCCGATCGCGGGAGGCCCCTGCATTTGGTCTGGACCTCTGGTATACTTGGAGTGATCCGGTCCTTCGACCGGAGCCTGACGCGAGACCGATGCGCCAGGCCTGCCTGTCGGGGCGGCCCCGGTAGGTCCACTATGGGTCGGGAGGATTACGGGCCATGGCGCCAGCAAACAGCGGCTACATACTGGTGGTTGACGATGCGGCGTTCATGCGCCGGATGATCGCCGGTATCGTTCGCGCGTTGGGCTATGACGTGCTGGATGCGCCGGACGGCGCGAACGCGATCAAGACGATGAAGCAGGATCCGCCGAGCCTTGTGGTTCTCGATTTGCTGATGCCCCAGATGTCGGGTTTCGAAGTGTGCGAGTGGATCCGGTCCAATCCCGCGACGGCCCATATTCCGGTGATCGTCTGTACGGCGGATCAGGAGCGGAAGCATCTTGCGCTGGCGATCAAGGCGGGGGCGAGTGATATCCTGTGCAAGCCGGTAACGAAGGCGAGCCTTCAAGAGCGGCTGAACAAGCACCTTCACTCCACGGGCGCTTCATCCTGAGGGGCCGGGGGCGTCTGTTCCGTTGCCGCTTCTTTTCGCAGCCGTATCCCGGTGGGGGTGACGCTGACGACGGTGATGGCTTCGCGCGGGCCTTCGGCGGGGAGCACGAAGGCGGTCCCCCCCCAGGGCACGGTGGCCCCCAGCCCCGGGGCGACCGAGCCGGCGATGAGCGCGTTGAGGGGATCGTCCACGAAGAGGGCCATCTGGGCATGGAGATCCCAACCGAGCCCGAATTCAGCCGCAACCCCGATACTCCAGCGGGCCGCGCGCAGGGCGCGCCGCAGTAGATGGGCCTCGCCCAGGAATTCCGCGGCCCGTGGATCTTCCGCGGGCAGTCCGGCGCCGAGAAAGAGAAATCCGTCGCGCCCGAAGGGTGCGCCGTAGATCGGACTGCCGAATTGCGCGCGGAACGCCCCGCCGCGAAGATCGCTTTGATGGGGGCAGAGATAAACCGGGGCTTCGATACCGGCGAGCAGGGCCTCCAACGCCTGGTAGTCTTCTCCGGCGCCCCGCGGGGTCAGGGGCCCGATTATAAGGGCCGCCGCCACCTGGGCTTCCGCCAGGCGCGCGGGCAGGTCGCCGGGCAATGGAGATTCTCCGGCGGCGCCTTCAGCGGGCAATGCGCCCCGGACAACGGCGATGTCGTATTCTTCCGGCGTATCGGCCAGGATGTGCACCGCGCCTTTTCGGATGCTGGTTCCGCCGGGGCTGACGAGTTGGAGGCCATAGCGACCGGGGGCGATCGCCTCGGGGATTGCGGCGCGGCCCCGATGGATGGCTCCGGGGGCCTTGAACCAGTTGGCATTGAGTGGTATGAGGCGGCCTTCCCGTTCGAGGCTGAGTGCGCCCTCTTCGCGCGCACCGACTTCTAGCAGGCCCTTGGGTGCGGTGACGGCGGGCCTTCCGAGGCGGGGCCACTCGATGGCCTCGGACGCGCCTGCCGCGGCCGCGAGGAGCGCGATGGCAAAGACCGCGATTGTGGAGAATCTGTCTTTCATTTGCGTTCCGGTCGCCATGCGGGCGCGGCTTTGGGCCCGCCTGTCGTTGTAATCGGTTTCCATTCATTTCCCGCGACGCCCGCGCGATAGATCTCGGCCTGGCCGCCGCGATCCGAGACAAAAGCGATGGCCCGACTGTCGGTCGACCAGGCGGGCGACCAGCAGTTGGCCACGGGATCGACCGCGAGGGGCGTGACGTGTGCGGTATCGGTATAGACGTTGTAGATGCCCCGGGTCCCGCCGCGAAAGGACTCAAAGGCGAGATTGTCTCCATCGGGGGACCAAACGGGGTTCCAGTCGGCGGCGCGATGGTTGGAGACGTTTACGATGCCTCGCTTGCCGACGAGTACCATGATTTCGCGGTCGCCGCCTTCGTTGGATTCGAAAGCGATGCGGGTGGTCTGGCCGACTTCCTCCAGGGGGAAGGCGCCGAACTCCGGGGCGTCGGCCGACGCCGGGCCATGGGTCTGTTTGCGCCAGTTGGGGGTGACCCCCCAGACAGTCGCGCCGCGGGCCGCGCGATCCTTGTCCGCGACGGCGAGCCAGGGCAGCACTTCGCTTCGGGACACGAGTACGAGGTCGGTGCGGATAACGGGTCGATCGCCCGCGCTGTCGGGCAGGAGGCGAATGGCCAGGAAGGCCTCCGGGGTTATCTCGGCCTCGATCTGCTCCACCTCCATGCGGGCCTCGGAGCGAAAGCGCGGAACGTCCACGCCGTCGACTTTGAGGGGCGTTTCGGGGCTCAGGAAGAGCATGAGGTCATTGAAGGGCATCCAGACCTGCGCGACGATGCCGACGGCGCCATTGCCCCAGGGGGTGTCTTCGCCGCTGTTCAGATCGAGGACGCGGACCTGGCCCGGGGTTCCGGGGGCCGGCGCGCTGCCGTAGATCAGTCGGGCGCTGTCGGTGGCCCAGGCGGGCGAAGTACGCCAGGCTCCGGAACCTGCGAGGCGTCCGCCGGAGCCGTCGGCCCGCACGACGTGAATGCCCCGTCCTTCTGGGATGGCGGTTTCAAAGGCGAGCCACTCGCCATCGGGCGACCAGTGGGGGGGGCCATCCTGCGTGCCGGGGCCGACCTGGCGTGCTTCTCCCCCATCGGCGGCCACAACAAACACGGCCCCGCCCTCTCCCGCGGCGCAATCGACATAAGCGACTTCAGGGGTCTGGGTCAGGGTACCCGCGAGGGCACAGAAGAGGGCGACTAACTGCATGGGGCCACCTGGGGCAAGCTCGTGTTCCTTGTTGGGGCTTTGGGGTGTGCGGCCGGAGCCTTGAAAAGCAATCGCCGTGTGACCTGAGTCACACGGCGATTGCGTGGATAGTGTACTTAGCGGCGGTCTATCGGTGCAACGCCTTGTTTACCACCACCTGGATGTCGGAGGCGTTCACCTGGCCGTCGCGGTTGGCATCGGGGTTGACGGAGACCGCTTTTTCCTGGATGCGCAAGACGGCATTCACCACGATCTGTACGTCGAGGGCGTTGATCTTGCCGTCGCCGTTCACATCGGTCACCTGGATCAACTGATCGGCGCCGAGGTAGGTGTAGCCGTTGTGCAGGATGCCGGGGCCCGCGATGGTGTTCACCACCACGTCGACGGCACCGGACGCGTGCAGCGGCGTGGTGACTTCCAACTCGCCCGCGCTGAGGGCCCGCACACTGGTGGCGGGTACGCCGCCGAAGGTGACGGAGATAGGCGCGGACAACCGGGAACCCGAAATACGCACGAGCTCACCGCCGGAAACGCCGCCCACGGGAGGCGTGACGGAGACAATCTCGGGGATGCCGGAGATCGTCATGCGGGGCGAGTAGGTGATATTGCCGGAGATGCCGGAGAGGGTCACGGGGACCACGCCGAAGTACCAGACGTCGCCGCCGCGGGTTGCCTGGGGAGAAACCTGAATGCGGTTGGTCAGGCTGGTCACGACCTGGTCGTTGCGGTACCAGTAGATCACGGAGTTGCCTTCATCGAAGAGGCTGACCACGTCGGTCTGCTGGGCGTGGGTATACTCATAGGCCGCGAGGAGCGAACTTTCATCGGCCACGGCGCGGTCTTCACCGGGATCTTCGCCGGGCTCGCCGGTGATCACCTGGAGATTGACGGCCTGGGGCAGCAGGACCACGGAACCCACCTGCACGACGATATCCTGATAGGCGGTCTGATCGCCGTTGGCGGCAATCACGCGGACGAGGTAGGTTCCCTCGTCGGCGACCGCGGTCTGCCAGTAGAACTTTCCGGTGCCGTCGCCGTTGTCCGCGAAGGGCACGCCGCCGGGACCGTCCCAGGTGGCGGAGAGGAGGGCCGGAGTCGCGGCGCCGACCGGCCCCGAGGTGGCGACATCGAAGACGGCCAGTTCGCCAGCGTCGACGACGACCGCGGGAACGGGGTCAATGCTGAGCAGTTCGTTTTCAGCGGGGAGCTCGGTGAAGTCGGTGAGCCCGCCGACACTGATAATGTCGGGGAAGAGCTCCGCCGGGTCGACGGGGACGCCTCGGCCATCGGAGAGACCGATGATTGCGCGGGTGGCGACGGCGTCGAGGTACGTGATGCGGATAAGACCGCTGAAGTACATTTCCACCTGGACGGTGCTGGTGGAGCCGATGGAGTTCGGGGAGAGGAAATTGAACTGGGGCACGTTTTCGTAGGTCAGTACGAAGCGGTCGTCGAGGAGTCGATACCACATGGAACCGCCCGCGTAGGACGCGATGCGGTCGCCGAAGATGCCCGAACCGGCAAAGAAGTAGGACAGGCGCGGAATGGCGAAGTGGGATTCGAGACTCGGGTAGTTCAGGGTATCGTCGAGGCCGATGCCCTGGAAGGCGATATAACCGTTGGACGCCGCAAAGATCTGGGAGTAGGGCTGTCCGAAGAAGGGTACCCGGTGTGCGCCGAGCCCGATGAGGACGCCGGAGTCCTGGGGGGTCGTGATGTCGCGGGCGCGGCCCTCGCTGTCTTCGCGCGCCACGGGCAGTGCGAAGGCGTTGGGGACGTAGGTGGCTTCGTAGTTGTTGAAGTTGCCCTGGCCGTTGGTCGGGCGCCCGACGGGGGTAAAGATGATCTGGCTGAATGAGAGATCAACGGCGTTGCGGCCGGTGAAATCGAGGTCGCTGCCGAAGGACTCGGTGAGGGCGTCGCTCGCGGCAACCCCGGCGGTTGCGAGGGTGGAGACCACCTGTGGAAGGCCGCTGGAGAGGTCGGCAATGACGCTGTAGTAGTAGGTATCCCCGGCGACGACGGCGCGGTCAAGATACTGGCTGAGCGTGCCGCGGGCCAATTCTTCGCCGTCGTTGAGGTCCGTGGGGAAGTGGGTGGGGTTGCGCACCAGGACCACTTCGGTAAACAGGCTGGAATCCGGGTTGCTCCAACTGAGGGCGATCACGGGGTTACCGGAGGTGTCCTCGGTGGACTGTGCGCGAAGGTTGCGCAGGCCGCTTTCCTGGAGGAAGGCGGGAACAATTTCTACGGCGTATCCCGCGTTGGAGATATTGAGACGCTCCTCGAAGGACAGGCCGAGCTCCACGGCGGAGGCGCCGAGGGCCAGGAAGAGGTCGTCGTAGTCCGCGGCCGGGGTGAGGAGAAACTGTGTGCCGAAGAAGAGGTCGGCGGCGAGGGAAACGCCCAGCCCCTCGACCGTGTATCCGTTGAACGTGTCGCCATCCGTGAGCAGGTAGCAGAGTTTGTTGCCGATACCGCTGTTGATGTGGACGCCGCCGTTGTCGAAGAAGCTGTTGGGGTTCACCAGCAGCGGGCTGCCGAGGCGGTCCGGGTGGCCTTTGATGGTGGGGTCTTTCATATTCCGAAGACCGGGAATAACGGGGTCGAGCCCGAAGAGGAGAAGGATATAGGGGTCGAGTTCCTCGCCGACGATCCAACGGTTGGCCGGGGTGTCATTGAGACTGTTGTTGGTGATGTCGACCCACTCGCCCCACATGTCGGAGAAGGACTCGTTGATGGCGCCGGAGTAGCCGGCGTAAATCAGGTCGGAGGTGGACTGGGTCACGCCGTGGGTGAGCTCGTGGGCCACCACGTCGTCCAGGGTGAAGCCGGTGCCGAAGAGCATTTCGTTGATATCGCCGGTGCCTTCATCGAGGCTGCCGGGAGCCAGGGAGCACCCCCAGCACGCGTTCAGGAAAGGCACGTTGACGGTGGCGACAATGGGGGAACCGTTGCCGTCGAAGCTGTCGTAGCTGTGCTCGCCGAAGTAGAACTCGTGGGTGTCGCCGAGGTAGTCGTAGGTATCGTCGACGGCGGGAACTCCGGTGTCGCCGTCGCCCTCGACGCGCGCGGGCGTGGCGGGCAGAATGAAGGAGCCATCGGCATCAAAGATACGGCGGTCGAGCGCATGCTCAAGCTTGGAGTAGTAGAAGGCGACCTGGCCGGTGTGGGCATCGACGAGGACGACATTGTCCACTGCTTCGGGGCCGGAGGCCACGATGCGTAGATTCCAGACGAGGCGGGTCTGGCCGTCAAGTCCGAGTACGGAGGGGCGGAAGATCTGCAGGGTGGCTTCGCCCAGGCCCTGAAAATCGGCCGCGCTGAAGGCCGTGGTCTGATCGGAGAAATACTTGGCCGCGTTGGCGAGGGCCTGGCCGCTGGAAACGGTGGGCGCGAGGCTGATGCTGCCATCATCCAGCGCGCGGGTGTCGCGCATGATATCGCTCATTATATTGCGGATACCGTTGTCCTGGCCGACCTGGACGACCACCTGGCCGCCGAAGACGGGGAGGTCGCCGTAGAACTGGTCGAGCCGAACGAAGCTGGAGGTGCTCCGGCCGAGTTCGGTGCGGGACTTGAAGGTGGTGGCGGTGCTGAGAACGCCGAAGGCCTTGCCATGGTCCTGCAGGAAGGTTTCGGCGAGACCTTTCGCGCCGGCGGCTTTGCCGTCTTCGCGCGCGATGAAGCGACCTCCGGGAGGGGCGCCGAGGAATCGGATAAAGCCTTCCTCGGTTTCGTGGACCACCGGTGCTTCGGTGGCGTTGGGCGCGTCGAGAACTTCGAGCACGCCGCCAACAGCGCCCTCTTCGACGACCAGCGGCTCGGCCTGCGCCGTTCCCATGCCGGATAGCACCACCCAAAGGAGGGAACAGCACCCCGCAACCACACCGCGCAAAGCAGGCCGCCGCCCACTCGGCTCAGGAGCAGCACATCCCGTCAATGCTCCAGCCCTAAGTCCTCGCATATCTACAATCTCCTTTAAAAGCTTCCAGAATACAGGGGTGGTCCTGTAATCATTGCACCCGGCAACGGGTCATCATTTCGTGCCACTTGCCGCAACCGTCGGCTCTCCCGGCCCGGCCGGCAGGGTGGTCTCCCCGCGCTCCACGCATCGACACCGAATCGTCTCGCCATCTGACAAGAGATACCGGTTAACACAGAATATTTTCCATCGTACTATTTTTTACCTTAACCCTTCTACACCAATACGATACGATAAGTCAAGGAAAACCTTCGACGCATAGGGTATATTACAATAAATCTGCGAATACTGACCTGGATCTCCAGCAATTACCGGGGCTGGATGGCCGGTAGCGGGTCTTTGGGGGTCGGGTGGCCCTGCCAGAACGGGCGGTGTGTGTTTCGGGGCGTGCTTTTTCAACGCCGGGCCCCGAAGTGCCCCTCCATGTCCCGGAGTAGCTCCATCATGAGGCGGGAATTGGCCTCGTGGGAGATTTGCTGGTAGGCGCGGACGAGGTTGCCGAGTACGCGGATAACGATGGCCTCGACGGAGGCGGTCTCGTCCACGATGGACTCGGCGGCGTCTTTCGACGGGCCCTGCATTTTCAAGAAGGACTCGCGGTCCATCATGCGACCGCCGTTGAAGCAGTCTACAAGCATGAGGCGGTGCCGGAGCATGACACGGGCGTAGAAATGGGTGGGCCAGTTGCAGCCGCCGATCTGGAAGCCCAGGCGGCGCCCGACGAGCATGTAGACGCAGGCAAGGCTGATGGGCAGACCGCGCCGGGCCTCGACGACGTAGATCAGGTTGCTGTTGTGGGGGTGGTAGTAATTGGAGCGATCCCCCTCCAGGCCCTTTTCCTTGAAGAGGAAGCGGGCGAGGGTTTCTTCGTCCATGGTTCCGCCCCGGCGACGGAATTCATCGGCGAGGCTGTCGAGCAGGGGGCCCAGCGCGGGTTCGTAGCCGATCCCGTTTTGAAACTCGGCGATGAGGGCGAGGGCGGCCTCAAGGCGATCAAGGGGATCGCCTTCGGTCTGGGCGAGCCAGGCGTCCCAGGAGGCGCGGAGAACCTGGCGGCCGTGGCTGGCGATAAGCATACGGATCTGGTCGAGGGCGGCCTCATTCGGGGGGGCGGCGAGCCGGGCGAGGTCGTGCATGAGGGCGGGGCCGTAGGCCGAAAATTCCCGGGCGAGGGCTTCCTGCACAACCGGGGATCGATCATCCAGCAGTTGAAGCAGATACGACAGTTGTTCGCTTTTCACCATGTCGCGGTTTCCTCGGGCGCAGCTTGGGTGAGACCCGCCCTGACGCAATTGTACACAGCGGGACGGCCCAGACCCAAACGGGACGCGAGGGCGCGCAAAACCCGTGGGCGGGGCCTCAGTAGCCGTGGCGGGCGATGGCGGCGGCGACGCCGCTCAGATAGCTCGGGCCGAAGAGGCGCACGTGGACAAGGAGGGGATAGAGATTGTAGAGGTCGCGCCGGACTTCGAAGAAGCCGGGCTCTGTGGGTCGAAGGGCGTTGTAGGCCTCGAAGAAGGCGGGGCCGAAGGTGCCGAAGAGGGTGGTGAAGGCGAGCTCTACTTCGGGGTGCCCATAGTACACGGCGGGGTCGAGAAATGCGGTAATGCGATGATTTTCCGCGAGGACGTTGGTGGTCCACACGTCGCCATGGAGCAAGGACGGATGGGGCGGCTCGGCGATGAACTTTTCGAGGTCGGCGGCGAAGCGCTCGATGCGGGCAAGGAGCGGTGCGGGCAGGTGGCCTTCACGGTGGGCGAGGCGGGCCATGTGGAGGAGGCGGTGCTCGCGGAAGAACTCAATCCACGACGACGTGAGGGGGTTGGGCTGGTGGAGTCCGCCGATGAGGGTGTCGCGCTCCAGGCCGCAGTCGGGCGCGGCAACGCTGTGGAGGGCGGCGAGCAATTCCGCGGCGTGGACCTGCCCCCGTGCGCTGAAGTGGCTGTCGCCGGGCTCGAAGGTCATGACGAGGGCTTTGGGCTCGCTCCAGAGCACCTCGGGCACGGGCAGGGCGCTGTGTTCGCGGAGGTAGCGCAGCATGTAGCCTTCGATATCGAGCCGAGGCGCCTTGCCGCGATCCACCTTGGCCACGACGCGCCTGCCGTCGGCCAGTTCGAGCCGGGAGACTTCACCGATGCAGCCGCCGCTGAGGGGTCGCGCGGCGGTGATGGCCGAACCGAGTTCACGGACGACGATCTCGTGGAGGAAGTCGGCCATGGCTCAGGCGAGGGCCCGATCGCGGAGGATGGCCTGGAGGAGTCCCTTCGCGCTGGCCTCGGCGATGCGAAAGACGTTTTCGAAGCCCTGGGCACCGCCGTAGTAGGGATCGGGCACTTCGGCGATGCCGAGCTGGGGCGCGAAGGAAGTGAAGAGGGCGAGGCGGCCCTGAAGCTTTTCGGGGCAGCGCTTCTTCAACTCTTTCAGGTTGGCGTAGTCCATGGCGAGAATGTAGTGAAAGCGGGTGAAGTCGGCGTCGACCACGGCGCGGGAGCGCTGGTTGCTCAGGTCGACGCCATGGCGCAGGGCCTCCTTCATGGATCGGGCATCGGGCAGCTCGCCCTGGTGCCAGCCGCTGGTGCCCGCGGAGTCGATGAAGAAGGTGTCGGCGAGCCCTTCCCGCTCGACAAGTTGGCGGAATACACCCTCGGCGGTAGGCGAGCGGCAGATATTGCCGAGACAGACAAAAAGGACGTTTATTTTCGACAAGGCTGGCTCCTGGGGAGAATTATGAATTAGGCATTGGGAATTGGGAATTACGAATCAAGTGGCGGATCGGGCCGTTATTATTGCAGAAAAATCATGCTGGATGATAGAGTTCGCCTTTAGATCGAGCCTGGGAGACGAACGTGGAATCGTTGAATGCCTTTCGCGCCGCGGTGGCGCGTTATACCCTGTTGCTGGCCTTTGCCGGGGCGGCGGCGGCATGGCCGGTTGATCCGAACATCGCCAAGGGCCTCCTGCTGGGGGGCTTCGCGGGCGTGGTCGGCTTCTGGATCACGGCGCGGAACATGAGCGTGCTTACGACGCCGGGCGCGGAGAAGCTGGAGTTGTACGCCTTCAAGTGGGCGCTGATCCGGCTGGGCTGCTATGGCGCGGCGATTTCGCTGGCGTGGACCTTTGATCGGACCACTTATCACGGTTTGATCGCGACCGTTCTGGGTATTCTGCTGGTCCAAGTCGTGATGATAGGCTATGGTCTCCTGCGGCGAGGCGGAAGCGCGGAGTAAGCGCCCGCAGTCATGCCGCGCGGGGCGGTCGGCACGATTCCGAGGGTGCGCCGATTGTCGCCGAATAACCTCGGGCCTATCGTTGTACTTCGCCCCGGACACTTTTGTAGACTGGGCGCATTGACCTATCATGTATAAACCCTGGGGAGAACGCTGCCATGGGTATCTGGGATAAAATCACCGGCGAGCTGGTGGACATCATCGAATGGCTGGACCCGACGAGCGACACCATGGTCCACCGCTTCGAGCGGCACGGCAACGAGATCAAGCACGGTGCAAAGCTGACGGTGCGCGAGGGCCAGGTGGCGGTCTTTATCAACGAGGGCAAGATAGCGGACGTGTTCAATCCCGGCATGTACACGCTGAACACCCAGAACCTCCCCATCATCTCCACGCTCCAGAGCTGGCGTCATGGCTTTGAGAGCCCCTTCAAGGCCGAGGTTTACTTCATCAGCACGCGCCGTTTCACCGATCTGAAGTGGGGCACGAAGAACCCCATCATGCTGCGCGACGCCGAATTTGGACCCATGCGCCTGCGGATGTTTGGCACCTATTGCATGCGCGTCATCAATCCGGTGGCCTTCGTTAAAGAGATCGTGGGCACGGATGGCCAGTTTACCAAGGAAGAAATCACCGAGCAGCTTCGCAACATTATCGTGGCGCGCTTTTCGGATTTGGTGGCGGAGAGCAAGATCCCCGCGCTGGACCTGGCGTCGAACTACGACGAACTCGGCAAGTTCGCCTCGGAGCGGCTCCACGACGACTTTGAAGCCTACGGCCTCGACGTGACCAATTTGCTGGTGGAAAATGTCTCGCTACCGCCGGAAGTGGAAGCGGCGCTGGACAAGCGCACGAGCATGGGCGTCATCGGCAACTTGCAGCAATACACCCAATTCCAGGCGGCCAACGCGATGGAAGCCGCAGCGAAGAATCCGGGAGGCGACGCAAGCGGTGGCATGGGGATGGGCATGGGCTTCGCCATGGCCAACCAGATGGCGAACAGCTTTGGACAGCAGCAGCCACAGGGCGCACCCGCGGGACCGCCGCCGATTCCGGGCCAGACCAATTATTTTGTGGCCGTGAATGGCCAGCAGACGGGTCCTTTCGCCGTCGCGCTGCTGAAGCAACAGGCCCAGCAGGGCGCACTAACGGCGGAAACGCTGGTCTGGGCCCAGGGCATGGCCAGTTGGGTGGCCGCCGGACAGGTGCCGGAACTGGCCGGGATTTTCCAGCAGGGACCGCCGCCGTTGCCGGAGTGATGGGGAAGAAATGGGTCTTATGGGTCTTATGGGTCTTATGGGTCTTATGGGTCTTATGAGTCTTATGAGTCTTATGAGTCTTATGAGTCTTATGAGTCTTATGAGTCTTATGAGTCTTATGAGTCTTATGAGTCTTATGAGTCTT